>NZ_KV833959.1:0-54684 GCF_001837725.1 Enterococcus sp. HMSC072F02 | reverse complement strand
TTCTCATGTTTGATGAATATTGTGACTTGTGATCGAGGAGTTGGCAGGAGACCACCGTTTATTCGGAAGAAGGGACTGTGACAAGATTTTTGTCACAGTCCCTTTAACCTTAGTATATTTTTCTCTACTTGAATGGAAAAATTATAAGATTGGAGAAAACAATCGAGAAATTTGTTGTTTGAATAACAGCCAGTTAGACATTTCCTTCACTGTTTCAGTTGTCATTGGTGAACAATGTGTCTCATCTTCTTTGAACTGAGTAGCAAGCTCTTCTAAAAACTCAGGATCGTAAATGACAGCACTTGTTTCAAAATTCAATCGGTAGCTACGAATATCTTGATTTGCTGAACCTACCATGCAGATTTCATCATCCATTATTAATGTTTTTGCATGGAGGAAGCCATTCTCATAGACAAGGATCTGTACATTTTCCTTGATGAGCTGACGAGCATAATATTGTGTTGCTCGATAAATAAAAGGATGATCCGGTTTATTGGGGATCATGATTTTCACATCGACACCAGAAGCAGTTGCGATTTTCAAAGCAGCAATGACACTTTCATCAGGAACGAGGTAAGGTGTCTGTATCCAAACACGTTTTTTAGCAGAAGTAATCAATTTGATAAACGAAAGCTTGATTTGTTCTCGTTCGTTATTTGGTCCGCTTGAGACAAGCTGGATGGACGTATCAGCAAGTTTGGATTCATCTCGATCGGCTTTTTTAAAGAAATAATTCAAATGATAGCCGACCTTTTTTTCTTCAGGCACTGAAACGTTCCAGTCTGTTAAAAAACGAAGTTGAAGCAAAGAAGAAGCGGCACCGAAAATTCGTATATGCGTATCACGCCAATAACCGAATTTTTTTGTCGTATTTACATATTGATTGGCAATATTGAAACCACCGGTGTAACTGATCTTTCCATCGATCACAACGATTTTTCGGTGATCATGGTAATTCAATCGGAAACGAAGCAATGCTTTTTGCGAGGTAACAAATGTATGGACATGTCCACCATTTTTGATTAGACGATTGAAATCTTTTGCTTTTGTGCCATGGGAGCCAAATGCATCATATAATATACGAACTTCTACGCCTTCTGCGGCTTTTTCTTCTAAAACGCGTAAGACTTGCTGACCGATATTATCTGTCACAAATGCGTAATATTCGATATGGATCGAATGTTTGGCTTTTTTTAGATCTTGAAGCAGTGAATCTAATTTCTTTTGTCCGTCTGTGAGAAGAGTGACAGAATTCATTCTTGTCAGCGGCATACGATTTAATGAAGAGAAGAAGTCGACAAATTGTTGTTTGTCTTTGTCGCCCATGTCAGGATCGTAATGTTCAATGGTATCTCCTCTAAAAGACTGAAAGTTTTCTAATTCTTTCAAGTCACTTTGTCGGAGATAGAATTTTTTCTTATCCGTTAATCCACGTCCGAAAAATAAATATAATACAAAACCCACCCCAGGAAGGGCAAACAATACTAAGAGCCATGCCCAAATAGCTGCTACATCTCGGGGTTTAATCAAGATCGCCACTAAAGCAATAAGTGCATTCAATAGATAAAGGGCGGATATAATACTAGATACCACAAAAATGTTCCTCCTTACATACAATAACATTAGTATAGCATGATAGAAGAAAGAAGCCTACCAAGGTGAATATACTTTTCACTCTTTTCATGAAAATGTAGGTAAATCGGGCTAAAGTAGTTGCTTTTTGTAGTTTAATAAGGTAGGATATTAGTACAGTTGAATATCTCCTTAGGGGAGTAACCGGCAACATTTTGTTGCGATAATATCAACAGTAAGTTAACCAAATGGTTTTCTGGTATTGTATGAAATGGTGAGACCTAAGACAAATGCGCATTTGTCTTAGGTCTCTTTTTTTTCAGACAGGACTAGGACCGAGATCAAAAAATGGGGGATGAAATTTGGAAAACAAGGAACAAGCACAACAAGCGGTCTATAAAGAAACGATCGATTCGTTGATGCAGCAAACGCAGAGCTCAACCGATGGATTGAGCACCACGCAAGCGAAGGAAAAATTAGAAAGAGATGGCTTGAACCAGCTAAAAGAAAAGCCGAAGAAGCCAACTTGGAAATTGTTCTTAGAAACCTTCAAAGATGCAATGGTTATCGTATTGCTGATTGTCGCACTTATTCAGATGGTCATGGGAGATTACATCGAATTCTTAGTTATTTTTGCAGTGTTGATGTTGAATTCTATCATCAGTGTTGTCCAAACAAAAAAAGCAGAAAGTTCTTTAGAGGCATTGAAAAATCTTTCAGCACCTGATGCTCGAGTGATTCGTGACGGTAAAGAAAAAACGATTCCGGCAAACGAACTTGTCGTAGGGGATATCGTGTTGTTAGACGCAGGCGATTATGTACCTGCTGATGGACGATTACTGGATGCAGGTTCATTAAAAGTAGATGAAGGCATGCTGACAGGAGAGTCGACTTCCGCAGAAAAAGAAGTAATGGATATCACAAGTACTGTTCCAATCGGTGATCGTACGAATATGGTATTCAGTGGAACAATCGTAACTTACGGACGCGGTAAATTCTTAGTGACTTCAACTGGGAACAATACGGAGATCGGACAAGTTGCTGGTCTTTTGGAATCAACAACTGAGCAAGTCACTCCGTTACAACGAGGTCTGGATAAATTCAGTAAAAAACTAAGTCTGGCTATTTTGGCATTATCTCTATTGATTTTAGGTATCCAATTGTTCCGTATTTATCTTGGAGAAGGTACAGGAGATATGACTGCAGATATCGTGAGTGCAGTGATGTTTGCCGTAGCCGTAGCCGTAGCTGCTATTCCAGAAGCATTACAGTCTATCGTAACAATCGTGTTATCTTTGGGAACGAATAAAATGGCGAAACGTCATGCCATTATCCGAAAACTTCCAGCAGTTGAGACACTTGGCTCGACAAGTATCATCTGTACAGATAAAACTGGTACATTGACACAAAACAAAATGACAGTTGTTGACTACTTTTTAGGGAATGGCGATACTGGAGATTTCACAAACGATCCTTCAAAGTGGACAGCTGACGAACGCCGTTTGATTGAAATCAGTGTCTTAGCGAATGATGCATCGATCAGTGAAGACGGTACTAAATTGGGCGATCCCACGGAAGTAGCGTTTATCGATTTTAGTGAAAAACTAAACCAGCCTTATCAGGAAATTCGAAACAACTACCCAAGACAAGCAGAACTTCCTTTTGACTCAGATCGAAAATTGATGTCTACTGGACACACGATCGATAACGAAAATTACTTATTTGTCAAAGGTGGACCAGATATCGTCTTCCAACGCAGTAAAAAAGTATTACTGAATGGCGAAGTTGTTCCGATGACGGATGAATTGATGAAAAAATTCCAAGAGCAAAATGAAGCTTTTTCAACACGCGCATTACGTGTACTAGCTTTTGCTTACCGTCCACTTGATAATTTTGATTTATCATTTGAAGATGAAGATGATTTGATCCTGGTTGGTTTGCTTGCTATGATCGATCCTCCACGTGCTGAAGTCACTCAAGCGGTGACAGAAGCAAGAAGTGCAGGAATCAAAACGATCATGATCACTGGTGATCACAAAACAACAGCTGTTGCTATCGCAAAACAAATCGGGATTTTTGAAGAAGGAAACTTAGCTCTGACTGGAACGGAATTAGATGAATTAACAGAAGATCAACTAAACGAAGTTTTAGAAAAAGTGACCGTTTATGCACGTGTTTCTCCTGAAAATAAAATCCGTATCGTTCGTGCTTGGCAAAATAAAGGTCATATCTCCGCTATGACAGGTGATGGCGTAAATGATGCACCAGCATTGAAACAAGCAGACATCGGGATTGCTATGGGAACTGGTACAGATGTGGCAAAAGATGCAGCAGCGATGGTATTGACGGATGATAACTTTGCTTCTATTGTCAGCGCAGTAGAAGTAGGACGTAACGTGTTTGATAATATCAAGAAAGCTATTTCTTATCTATTTGCCGGAAACTTAGGTGCGATCATTGCGATCATCTTTGCCTTAGTTGCTGACTGGTCCAATCCATTTACAGCATTACAACTGCTGTTCATCAATTTAGTCAATGACTCACTGCCAGCGATTGCATTAGGTACAGAAAAAGCAGAACCCGCTACGATGAACCGTCCGCCAAGAGATCCAAATTCAGGAATCTTTACGGACAAAACATTGATTTCTGTAACGTATCGTGGTGTACTGATTGGGATTGCTGTTATCTTCGCTCAATGGCTTGGCATGCAGCATTCACCTGAATTCGGTGTAGCTATGTCATTTTCAACATTGATTTGGTGTCGGACACTGCAAACATTCCCAGCACGTTCAAATACACAAACAGCTATCCAAGCAGGGTTCTTCTCTAACAGAAGTGTCTTACTAGCTGTAGTTGTATGTAGCGCGCTTTACTGCTTAACAATGATCCCAGGACTGAAAGAAGTCTTCTCTATCCCATCAGCATTTGGATTGACAGAAGTCTTTACATGTATGGGAATCGCTCTTGTGACAATCATCTTGATGGAAATCACGAAATTGATCATTGTACGAGTACAAGGAAATAAATAAAACGAATCAAGGAGGTAGTGACAGAAGTGGTCAGCTTCAAGAAATAAGAAGGAATGTACGAAAATTGCTTCTCAAATTTTTGTGGCATTTCGGCTTATTTCTGAAGAAGTTACTTCAGGAACACCGTGTATCAGAGGTTGTGAAATCAGCGTCCTGACCTGAGTATTAGAGAAACAAACGGAAAAATAGTTCCTCATATTTTGCCGTTTGTTGAGCTAATGCCGAGGGTCAGCTGATTGAACACCGTTTATTCGGAATAAGGGACTGTGACACGACGTTTGTCACAGTCCTTTTTTATTTATAATAGACGGAAAGTAAAACATTTTTTTATTCATCAAAAGAGATATAATAGATGAAAGAGGAGAACAATTTATTCTGAAAAGTGAAAACATCTAACAAAAATCAAAAAGTAAGAGGGATTCAAATGAATGAAAAAGAATGGGATGATTTTGCGGAAGAATATTATGAAATCCAGCAAGAATCACAAACAACTATTGCAGAAGATGTAAGAGAATATCTGAAGTCGGAGAAAGTCCTGCCTGCTGAAATAGTAGCAGATGTTGCCGGAGGATCTGGCAGATTTATTTCTTTAGCAAAAGAAGTTAATCACTACGATTTGATCGATTTTTCTTCAGGAATGCTAGCAAATGCAAAAAAAGAAGCAGAGAAAATTGACTTGTCAAATGTTTCCTTTATCAAACGATCATTAGAAGAATTTATCCAATCCAGTGAGACATATGAAGTGGTTTTTACAGCAGCGAACCCAGCTTTGACACATCCCAATCAATTAGAAAAACTGATGAAAAAGGCAAGCAAATGGTGCGTGATAATGAGAGTAGTGGAATCAATCGATGATATTTTTTATCCTATCGAAAAGCAACTAGGAATGATAGAAGAAGATCCTAATACAACCCCATTTATCATGGATCAATTTGAATCATATTTAATTGATAAAGGAATCAAAGTAAAGAAAAACGATTTTACTTATTTTGCACAGGAATCAATTACTGAAGAGTGGATGAAGATGTACTATGAAGATTACGCAAAAGATCCTGTTGTGACTAGATATATTCGCAAACTATTCAGTGAAAAACAAGAAATCATCAGTACGACTAGGTTGACCTATCGATTGCTTCTCTGGTCCAAGGACAAAAAAAGATTCCCCCACATTTCGTGAAGGGATCTTTTTTATGCGTTTATTATATTTTGTAATAACGAATATCATTTTCAATTTTTGTAATCGAGAAAGGTACGTCTGATGTATATTCTGCGCTTTCTCCATGTTCAGGAAGCGATTCGCTGAAAATCATTTCATATTCGTCAACAGAGATTCGTTTTCGAGAATCCAGCATCTCTTGATGAGATTGTGCGAAGAGATATTCTTGATAGTTCTCCTCCAGATAACCTGTAAAAAATTCACTTACTGCACCAGAACCGTAGCTGAATAAACCAATGCGGTCTCCTGGCTGCAATGATTTCGAATTTTCCAGTAGAGAAGTTAGTCCAAGGTATAATGAACCAGTGTAAAGATTACCGATTCGTCGGCTGTAACGAATGCTTTCTTCATAGCGAGCCAGTAGCCGTTCTTGATTTCCTTCATCTGTTTGGTCTAATACGCTTTGCAATGCTTTTTTTCCCATCTTCGTATATGGGATATGGAAAGCAATCGCTTGATAATCTTCGAGTCCTCGACCCGATAATTCTTTATGTCGATTCCAAACTTTTTGGAACGATTCAATATACGTAGAATTAGACAAAGGTCCATCGACAACAGGAAATTCACTGTAATCTGGACGCCAGAAATCATAGATATCTTCTGTCAGAAATACGCTGTCGTCTTCGATCGATAAAATACGCGGATTTTGAGTGATCATCATCGCAACAGCACCGACACCTTGCGTCACTTCCCCCCCGCTTGCCAAGCCGTAACGAGCAATATCACTTGCTATGACTAGTACTTTTCGTTCTGGATGATTTTTGACATATTCTTTTGCCATGTGCAAAGCTGCGGTGCCACCGTAGCAAGCTTCTTTTACTTCAAAAGAACGAGCAAAAGATTGGATTTTTAGTAAATGGTGGATAATTACCGCACTCGCTTTTGAATGGTCAATTCCGGATTCTGTTCCGACGATGACCATGTCGATTCGCTCACGGTCTTTTTCTGTCACTATCTTGCTGGCAGCATTTGCCCCTAGTGTAATGATATCTTCATTCGCACGATTGACTGCCATCTGGTCTTGACCAATACCGATATGATATTTTGCAGGGTCATCTCCACGGCTTTCTGCTAAATCTGTCATATCTAAATATAAATTAGGAATAAAAAAGGAAAGACGATCAATCCCTATTTTCATTTCAACACCTCTTTACTCATGATAAAAAACTTACTTTACTAAAGTATCATAAAAAGATTAAAAGAAATATAAAAAAGCGAATATTTAAGGATTGTTAAAATTTAATCTTAGAAAAAAACAACTGGAACAAGAGCTATTTGTTTTTATAGCAAAGAATGGTATATTTTTGTAGGAGGTGGCTTACTTGAAAGAAGTCGTAATGATAGATGCTGCAAGAACGCCAATAGGAAAGTATCGCGGAAGTTTAAGTTCATTTACTGCAGTTGAATTAGGCACACTTGTGACCAAAGAATTATTAGATAAAACAAAACTGAAAAAAGATAAAATAGATCAAGTAATATTTGGAAATGTCCTGCAGGCTGGTAATGGTCAAAATGTTGCTAGACAAATTGCTTTGAACAGCGGTATCCCAGTGGATGTCCCTGCAATGACAATCAATGAAGTTTGTGGATCTGGTATGAAAGCAGTGATTTTAGCACGCCAGCTGATCCAATTAGGTGAAGCAGAGCTTGTGGTAGCCGGCGGAACAGAGAGTATGTCACAAGCACCTATGCTGAAACCCTATCAGTCAGAAACAAATGAATATGGCGAACCAATTTCCAGTATGGTCAATGACGGATTGACTGACGCATTTTCAAATACACATATGGGATTAACCGCAGAGAATGTGGCAACTCAATTTTCTGTGAGCAGAGAAGAGCAGGATCGTTATGCCTTGGCATCCCAGTTGAAAGCAGCTCAAGCTGTTGAAGCTGGCGTATTTTCTGAGGAGATCATTCCGGTCAAGATTTCTGCTGAAGACGTGTTATCTGAGGATGAAGCAGTTCGTGGAAATAGTACATTGGAAAAATTGGGTACATTACGTACAGTATTCTCGGAAGAAGGAACAGTAACAGCAGGCAATGCTTCTCCATTGAATGACGGCGCCTCAGTGGTGATCCTTGCATCCAAAGAATACGCAGAGAATAATAATCTGCCTTATTTGGCAACCATCAAAGAAGTAGCGGAAGTTGGTATTGATCCAAGCATCATGGGAATCGCTCCAATCACAGCCATTCAAAAATTGACAGATAAAGCAGGAATAGCTTTACCAACGATCGATCTTTTTGAAATCAATGAAGCATTTGCGGCTTCATCTATTGTGGTCAATCGAGAACTACAGTTAGATGAAGAAAAGGTCAATATCTATGGAGGAGCAATCGCATTAGGACATCCAATTGGGGCAAGCGGTGCACGGATTTTGACCACGTTAGCTTACGGATTGCTTCGTGAGCAGAAGAGATACGGTGTTGCTTCATTATGTATTGGCGGAGGTTTAGGCTTGGCAGTCTTGTTAGAAGCGAATACGGAGCAAACACGTGAGGATTGGCAAAAAAAAAAGTTCTATCAGCTCACGCCATCTGAACGGCGCAGTCAATTAGTCGAAAAAGGTGTATTGACACAGGAAAATGCACTGATTTTTGAGGAACAAACACTTTCTGAAGAGCTCTCAGATCACATGATTGAAAACCAAGTGAGCGAAGTGGAGATCCCAATGGGCATTGCACAAAATTTCCAAATCAATGGCAAGAAAAAATGGATCCCGATGGCTACAGAAGAACCATCTGTTATTGCAGCTGCAAGCAATGGCGCAAAAATCTGTGGAGATATCTGTGCAGAAACACCTCAACGGCTGATGCGTGGACAAATCGTTCTATCAGGAAAATCGGAGTATCAAGCAGTGATCGATGCAGTGAATCATCGAAAAGAAGAACTGATTCTTTGTGCAAATGAAAGCTATCCTTCCATCGTGAAACGCGGGGGCGGTGTTCAAGATATCTCTACACGGGAATTTATGGGAAGTTTCCATGCCTACCTATCTATTGATTTTTTAGTGGATGTAAAAGATGCAATGGGTGCCAACATGATCAACTCGATTCTTGAGAGTGTAGCAGACAAATTACGGGGATGGTTCCCTGAGGAAGAGATTCTATTCAGTATTTTAAGTAATTTTGCTACAGAATCGTTGGCTTCTGCCTGTTGTGAAATTCCCTTTGAACGCTTAGGGAGAAGCAAAGAAATTGGTGAACAAATCGCTAAAAAAATCCAACAAGCAGGGGAGTATGCGAAGCTGGATCCTTATCGTGCAGCGACGCATAATAAAGGAATCATGAATGGTATAGAAGCTGTAGTAGCAGCTACAGGAAATGATACACGTGCGGTAAGTGCTTCGATCCATGCCTATGCGGCAAGAAACGGATTATACCAAGGATTAACAGACTGGCAGATTAAAGAAAATAAACTAGTTGGGAAGTTAACGGTACCTTTGGCTGTGGCCACAGTAGGCGGAGCTTCTAATATCTTGCCAAAAGCTAAAGTATCCTTAGCTATGCTAGATGTTGATTCAGCCAAGGAACTAGCACAAGTAATGGCTGCTGTAGGGTTAGCTCAAAATCTTGCTGCTTTGCGAGCATTAGTTACAGAAGGAATCCAAAAAGGACACATGGGGCTTCAAGCTCGTTCATTAGCGATCTCAATTGGGGCAGTTGGTGAGGAAATCGAGCAAGTTGCGCAAAAATTACGTGAAGCAGAAAAGATGAATCAGCAGACAGCTATACAACTATTGGAAAAAATCCGGGAAAAATAAAAGAACAATACCTTTAGAGGAATAAAGCAAGATTTGCAGTTATTTTAGTTACTGTAGATCTTGTCTTTTTTTCTTTTACGAGAAAAATGTGTTCATTGTTAAAATATATTTCTAGCTATAATTAGGTGTGCGCACAAAATAGAAAAGAATGGAGAACTTATGAATAAGAAAAAATTTACTGTACTATTGTGTATTTGTTTCGGTTTATTTTTACTAGGATATAAAACACCAATGTCTTATGCACATATAAATGGTGGAGATTGGTCGGCACGTACATATAATCGGTATTGGATGAGTGAATTAAATGATAATGTACGTCTTTCAGAATTATCTATTCCAGGGACCCATAATTCAGCAACAGGAACGTTCTCAGGTATAGCAAGTGGATACGTAAAGACACAAAGTATCGATATCCGCAAGCAGCTTGACAATGGAATACGTTTTTTAGATATACGTGCGCGTGCTATTGATGGTGCTTTTACGATGCATCACGACAGGTACTATCTAAACCGGAATTTCGGTGATGTACTTAATAAAACAGTGGCCTTTCTTCGTGACAATCCTGGAGAAGTAGTCTATATGAGATTGAAACAAGAATACAGTAGTGTAAATGACCATACATTCAACCATATTCTTAATACAAGATATTTACAAGATAGTCGTTGGAGAGATTACTTTTATTATGGAAATGCTAATCCGACTCTTAGAGAGACACGAGGAAAAATCGTCATTTTTTGTAATTTCTTGGGAAATAATGTCGGAATCCCTTATCCGTCAAGTTTTGATATACAAGACTATTGGAATCCAGTGAATCCAAATGATAAACGGTGGGCCGTCGAGCAACAATTCGACAAGGCACACCAAAGCAGAGGAATAAATGGTGTCAAATATATCAATTATCTAAGTGCAAATGGATTTTGGAATGGTGTATGGGGATACGCAGATGTAATCAATCATTTTTCTTTTTACCGGATAATAAATAGAAATATCAAACATACGGGAATCGTACCTATCGACTATCCAAGTGAGTGGCTCGTTAATTCCATCATCGATATCAATCATCGTTTATTGAAAGACCGTGAAAGCAAAGGGAAATACGATGGATATATCACTTCTATCCAATGTGAAGCAGATACCTCAAAAGTTGTGGATTGGAATCAAGGAAATAACAGAGGAATCATTTACCATAACGCTGGGAGTAGAAATCAAAAGTGGTACTTAGATTATGATGTTGCGAGTAAAGCATACATATTGCGAAGTCAACGTAACAGGGATCATGTGTTAGCAGAAAATAGTTCTTTTGGTATAGATGTAACGAACCAGCCAAGTATACAAAATCGTGCAAGATGGCGATTGTTATCGTCTGGGCTAGAGCATATGCTAGGAGATGTGTATTATTTGCAAAATGTTCATAGTAACCGAATACTAGAAGTAAGAGATGGCGTATACAACAATAATCAAGAATTGATTACTGCGCCAGTCGCTTATATACAAAGACAACGATTTGTGATCCATAGAGAAGATTGATAAAGAAAATCAATCATAGCGAATTCATTAATTGTTGATCATTAGTTATTTATTCAACGGAACGAAATAATAAAAAATACTATATGACTATAAAGAAACCGCTTGGCATTTGTTTAACCTACCAAGCGGTTTCTTATTCAACCAACGGATTAACTTCAACAGTTTCTACAGTTGAATGTTTCTATCTTTCCGCAATCGCTGTCGCTGCAAATTGTTCAATTAAAGGAATCAAAGCCAATTTGACTTTGTATTTTCGTTCAAGTGCTTTTTCGATGGCAAATTCATTTTCAGCAGTCATAGAAATAGTTGCTAACTTACGAGGTTCATCGGCATTTTTTTCATAAATAACTACTTCTTGTTCATTTTGTTCTGTGTAAAATTTAGGATACTCAGCAACAGCTTTTGAAAAATCAGCAAAACTTAAAGCGGCATTCGTATCAGTTGAGCGTGTATTTTCAGTTGTGTCCGCTTTTGGTTCTTCCACTTTTTCTTCTGGCACACTGACTGTTTCTTCTGTCACTGGTGTTGCAACGGCTTGTGCAGTTGGTTCATCGTTTTTCAAACGTTGATCATTCCAGTAAGATACGATCTCAATAAGAAGATTGTCACGGAATCGTTCGAAAATACCGTTTTCTCCTGAACGGATCCGCTTTAATACAGTATTGAAATTATCATCGATAGGCACATTGATTCGTGTATCTTCATTTGTTTTTCCAGCTAATCCGATCGTTAAGATTTGACGGTTTTTGGGATCAAGCATGACTTGTAATGGCAAACCATAACGTCTCAAGCTTTCATCTTCTAGAGAACGGAATAACTGTCCTCTTACACCATCCAATGAAGGACGGAATTGATTTAATAATTTTTGTTTCTGTTTTTTCTTCATATGTTCTCTCCTTCGCTCATACCCTTTCGATTATAAGAAAAAAAAAGCCAAATGAAAAGGAGTAATGCAAAAAAACTTGCGTATACGCAAATTACAACAGAAAAATTTGCTTATTTTTCCATTTTTTGAAAGAAAAATAAAAAAATGGAACAGGTTATGTGGATAGATAACCTGTTCCAATCTTTTTATTTTTTCGGTATCAAGGCAAAAATAGGTAACTCAGGTGAATAAATGACTTCATGTTCGTGCCAAGTTGTGACCATTAGTGAATGATTGAACCGTTTTTTCAGCTCTTCGATGATTTGATCATGTGTCCAGTTTCTTGCAGGGAAATGTTGGATCTTCTCTGCATCGATCAAAAAGACAAAATCGGAATGAAAAGTCTGAATGACGTCTTCCGAGAGAGAATTCAAGCGTTCGATTGGATCCATAAAATCACCTTTCGTCTTAGAATTGGGTAGTATCTGGGTCTTTTGCCTTGCCAACTACACCATCTAACTGATCAATTTGTTTCATTTCTTCTTCTGTCAATTCAAAATCAAACAGTTCAGTATTTTCTTTGATTCTGCTTGGTGTGACAGATTTAGGAAGAGGAAGGAATCCGTGTTGCAACGACCAACGTAAAGCGACTTGTGCGATCGTCTTGTCATGCGCTTCAGCGATTTGTTTCATTTCAGGGACATCGAAGATTTTACCAGTGCCTAATGGGCTATATGCTTCAAGAATCATCTCATGTTTTTTTGCATACTCAACTAAATCTGGCTGCAATTCACCCGGTGCAAGGAAAACCTGATTGACCATTGGCATGATTTTTGCTGTTTTAGCAAGTGTATCTAGATGGTGGGGCAAGAAATTGCTCACACCGATTGCTTTGATTTTACCTGCTTCATACAGTTCTTCAAATGCACGCCATGTATCTGCGTTTGCTTGTTCCCAATTATCACGAAAAGCAACTGGATTTGGCCAGTGAATCAAGAACAGATCTACATAATCTGTTTGAAGTTTCTTTAATGATTCTTCAAAAGAAGACATCACAAGTTCATAACTGTGATTGGCATTCCATAATTTTGTTGTTAGGAAGATCTCTTCTCTAGGAATGCCACTTTCCTTAATCGCTTGGCCGACACTTTCTTCATTCTTGTATCCTTGGGCAGTATCGATATGGCGATAACCTGCAGCCAGTGCTTCTTTAACAGAGGAAACAGCGACATCCCCATCAGGTGTTTGCCATGTGCCGAATCCTACTACTGGAATTTCGTAACCATTTGATAGACGATACGTGCTTGTTAATGAATTCATACTTTCAGCTCCTTTTTTATTCGTTCATCTATAAGTTTAGCGCATTTTCCAAAAAAAAGAATCCATTTTGTTTCTACTATTGAAATTTTTGTTTAAAAGAAAATGATTTTGATTCTGGTATTTTTGATTTTTTTTCCGTAAACTAAGACAGAAGGGAATGAGGAAATGGATATCTATTTAAAAAAAGCAATCCTGCATATTATTGACAGAGAGACGGGTTCGCCGGTCTTTTCGCAAAAAGAGCTGGATCTGACAAAAGAATATATTCGTGATTTTCTTCAAAAGAAAATCCAAAAAATCTCTTCTGCCCAAACGAAAACTGGACAATTGGCAGAAGAAAGCATGATCGTTGAATCACTTAAAATCGCTCAAGAAAATTTTGTGGAAGCAAGTGAAGCAATCGTTCAGCGATGGTTCGATATTTACCAAGAAAGTGAAGAGGCGCCAAGTGCAGATGTATTTGTCGTTTTGTATGAATTAGATACAGTGATGTACTTATCTTTATTGAAAGTCAATTATCGTGAGGCTTATACGCATTTTGTTGAAGCAGACGAAGTAGGAATTGACAACCGTTTGATTTTGAACCGAGCAATACTAGGCGCGAAAACACAAAAAGCAGATGAAGCCTTCGCGGTGAACTTGTCCGATTGGACCTATGAATTGATTGAAAAAAAATATGAGTTTTCCGGTAAAAAAGAGCTTTATTTTTCTGGAAGAGTGATCGAAAGTGTTCCTGCACCTTCTTTAGAAGAAAATGTAAAAGTGATCCAAAAAGTAGCCAAGCATCTTGGAAAAAAATTCGAGACAGAAGAATTTGATATCATGGCTGATTTAAAAGAAGCTGTCTATGACACGATAGAAGAAAAAGGACGGTTGGATCATGAGATGATCGCAGAAAAAGTCTTCAGGGAAAACATTACGGCAAAACTGGCTTTTAAAGAAGAAGTACAGGAACAAGGGTTTGTCCCAGAAGCACCTCCTGTAAAAGAAGTACAAGAAATTTCTGAGAAAAAATTTGGAAAACAAAAATTTAAACTATCAAACGGAATCGAACTGATTGTACCAGTCGATGTATATCGCAACCTAGATTTGATTGAATTTGTGAATAATCCAGATGGTACGATATCTGTGATGATCAAAAATGTGGATGAAGTATTAAATCGTTTATAAAAGTGACTGGAACATTAGATGTTCAACTACCGATGTTTAGTTGAATGAATGGTCCATGAGAAGGATCTGAAAAGACGAATATAACAAAAAAAGAGCGTGAGACAAAAGTAAAGAACACTTTTGTCTCACGCTCTAAAAACGTATAAACGCTTCTGTCCCATCCTCTTTTTATCTAATAAAATTTTAAGACCATCGATTATTGATCGATTTTTTCTGCCGCATTTTTAGGGACTTCAGAAGCTTTTATTTCTTCCCAGCTTAATACACCTTTACGAGGATTGACTTTGAGTTTAAGATACGCATTCATCTTTAATGGATGTTCTCTTTTTTCGCGAAGCGTCACTTGTTTTTTTTCTCCATCTTTATTATAAGCCGCTTGCTTGTAGGTATAAGTCGTGAATTTCTCTCCGTTATCTGCTTGGATAGCTGATATTTCGCCATTCGTCGTGATTTTTGTATAATAGGCTTCACCGCCGTAAAAATAATGATAAGCTGCAAAACTTCCGCCGAGAAAGATGCCTAAAACGACAAGTACGCCAATTAATTTTTTCATGTACTTCACCTCTCCTCTTATTATTAACGAAATAGAAGATTTCGTCTATTGAAAGTTGTTGGCGACAGCTGAATTTTAAACTTTTCCTCATTTTGTTCTTATTGCTTCAAAAGAAAGGTAAGGACTAGCTTGAAGCTTTTCTCAAAAAACACAATTTTTTATTTATAAAAGGTACTTTTTTCGTGTGTAAGATAGGCGAGTGCTCTTAGTTAACTTTGACCAATATTGACGTATAATAAGCTTAGTTCGAATCTTACAAAAAGTAAGCCGGACGTATTCTTTTTGATTTATTCAAAAAAAGACTATAATAAAAAAGTGAGAGCTGAAATCCTTCAGTGATCTATATTATTTAGGAGGTTTGTAAATTATGGCAAAAGAACATTACGACAGAAGTAAACCACACGTTAACATTGGTACAATTGGACACGTTGACCATGGGAAAACTACTTTAACTGCTGCGATCACTACAGTATTAGGCAAAAAAGGCCTAGCAAATCCTCAAGACTATGCTAGTATTGATGCAGCTCCAGAAGAACGTGAACGTGGAATTACGATCAATACCGCACACGTAGAATATGAAACAGAAAAACGCCACTATGCGCATATCGATGCACCAGGACACGCGGACTATGTGAAAAACATGATTACAGGGGCAGCCCAAATGGATGGTGCCATCTTAGTCGTTTCTGCAACTGATGGTCCGATGCCTCAAACACGTGAACACATTTTGTTGTCACGTCAAGTTGGTGTAAAATACCTAATTGTTTTCTTGAACAAAGTAGATTTAGTCGATGATGAAGAATTGATTGATTTGGTAGAAATGGAAGTTCGCGAGTTATTGAGCGAATATGGTTTCCCAGGCGATGACACTCCTGTGATCAAAGGTTCCGCATTAAAAGCATTGCAAGGCGATCCCGATGCTGAAGCTGCTATTATGGAACTGATGGATACAGTGGATGAATATATCCCAACGCCAGAACGTGATACAGATAAACCATTACTATTACCAGTGGAAGATGTTTTCTCCATTACAGGACGAGGAACTGTTGCCTCAGGTCGTATTGACCGCGGTGCTGTTCGTGTCGGTGATGAAGTAGAGATCGTAGGGATCAAACCTGAAACACAAAAAGCAGTTGTCACAGGTGTAGAAATGTTCCGTAAAACGTTAGATTACGGGGAAGCTGGAGATAACGTCGGCGTACTGTTACGTGGTATCCAACGGGACGATATCGAACGTGGACAAGTACTTGCTAAACCAGGTTCCATTACTCCACATACAAAATTCAAAGCTGAAGTGTACGTGTTGACCAAAGAAGAAGGTGGACGTCATACACCATTCTTTAACAACTACCGCCCACAATTCTACTTCCGTACAACTGACGTTACTGGAACAATCACGTTACCAGAGGATACAGAAATGGTCATGCCTGGTGACAATGTGACGATTGATGTTGACTTGATCCACCCAATCGCTGTTGAAAACGGAACGACCTTCTCGATTCGTGAAGGTGGCCGTACAGTAGGTTCAGGTATCGTTACAGAAATCGAAGCATAAGAAACGCGACTCGAATATTTTGGCAATGAAAAATGTTTAAAATGAAAAAGCGGTCAAAACAGAAATCCTGTTTTGACCGCTTTTTTTGTTCTACAATTGTACAATAAGAGAGGGTAGGAGCCGTACCTCACGCTTTGGTTCAGTCTCTTTTATTTATACTGTGAGTGTTTCCTTACAATACGCAGTTTTTAGTACTTTCTTCGTATCCATTTTTTCAAACCACTTATTCGACCTTGTGTCTGCTCAACTGGCGCATTATCAATAATCAGCAAGGCAATCATAACGTATGCAATCCAGCTATCTCGCGAATATAGGGTGTAGCGTGAGACCCAGTTCGTAGCGTACTTGCTTTTGTATTCTCTTAATCCATGGAAAGAATAAAAATGAGAGCCAAACTCGTAAACCAAGTAAGCAATTCTTTCCTGTAAAAAACTCTTTCTGGAAGTACCAACATTTGAAAGAGGAGCCATCCCTAAATTGAACCATTGGATATGTTCTTCTTTCATATAAGCAAACAAATGCAGGAACAAGAAATCCATACTGCCGGAAGGTGCTTTTTTGGGATCATATCGCATCAAATCGATCGTTCCTACTTTGTTGTTCGTATAAGTAGGCATGATCGTCGCAAAAGCGACAATTTCTTCTTGAGTATTTTTGACTACAGCAATAGGCGCTCTTTGTAAATAATCTTCAGAGAAAAAGCCTAAAGAAAAACCTTTTTCTTTTCGTGAACCCAACCAATTATCAGAAATATTTTTGAAAATACTCATTTGCTCAGCAGAAAATGGCGGTTGTAAGACATCAAATGTAAATCCTTCTCGTTCAATTCGGTTCAAGACAGCCCGAGTGCCCTTCATTTTTTTCCCTGATGTTGTAAAACTATTCAGGTCTACATAAGCTTCTTCCCCCATTTTAATGAAGTCATAGCCGAATTCATGCAAAATCATAACGATCTCTTCGCTTGTTTCGTAGAAAACAGGTAAATAACATAATCGGTCTGTCTCTTCGATGAAAGCTTCAATTGCTTCTGGAAAATCTTCTTTCTTACCAGAAGGATCGCCCATTACGACGCATTTATTATTGAAGCAAGCGAATTGGAGAAGCACAGTTGGTTCACCGTCTTTTTCGTAGACAAACATCCGCTTGTCTTTTAAGAAGATCAATTGACTGTCGGAGTTTCCTCCATAAGTTGTGAGGATCTTCAGTGCCTTTTCTTCATTAAAGGCTTCGCCAATCTGTTTCTTTTCTCCTTGAAGAAAATGGACAAATAGAACGATCATGAAACTAACGGCGATAATGGCCAACAACCCTGAAAACCAAATCTTTTCAGAAGGGAATAAGAAAAAGGAAATAAAATGGTGACGCCGATGTGGAAAATCAGGCAGATTGTATACACCAATAACAATATAAAGCAATGTCAATGCACCGATAATGATTCCGTCGATCGTACGCCATTCCCACGAATAGATGAGTTGTTCCCGAAACAGTTCGTTTTTGGACGCAAGAATGATCAGAAACAGAATAGACAAGAAAATCACCGGTGTGAAGCTAAAATCGCTTAATAAAACATAAAATAAAGCGAGTGCGATCAAGAAAATTGTAGGCAGATAGGCTCGTTTTACGCGTGCAGCGATCCCTCTCCCCATAACAATCAAAAGAAATCCTAATAATATACTAGGAAACTGGATAATAAAGTGGAATTTCAATGGGTTCAAAATATGAAGCCAGCGAAACTCTGTAAAAGCTTGCGGAATAGTGGCAGAAAGTACCAACATGATTCCAGAAAAGTATAAAAGTACAACCACGATTTTATGCGCGATTTCTGTTGCTAACTGCTTAGGGATACCTGAATAACGCTGATCAAAAGTGGAACCGATATTTTTGAAGAAAAAGACGATTCCAATCAAAAACGGAATGATGTAGTAGAACAGACGATAAAGCAAGATCCACACAACGACTGTTTCTCTTGGCACACCAATAGCAGATAATCCGATAATCATCATCACATCGAAACTGCCGATCTCGCCAGGAATCATAGACACGATCCCTATCACTGAAGCAGCAATGAATAACGGAATCGTTTGCCACAGATCGATTCGGATTTCCATTAGGTAACCAACAGAAAGGAAACTGAACAGGACACCAGACCATTCCAATAATGAAACAAGCAAGAGCTGTCCTTGCGTTTTAAGTGAGGTACCACCAAGGAATCCTTTCTTTTTGAAAGTAGTGAATAAAAAGACAACAGGAAAATACAGACCACCGCCAATCAGCCATATCCAATATTGCTTCAAGAAAGGAGCGACTGGTGTGAAGACTACAAGTAAAAAAGAAAGCAGACTGTAAATAGAAAGTCCAGCCATCAAAAACAAGAAAACTTTCGATAATGCTTGGATCACGTTTCTGCTCTCTTTCTTTTGTCCATATAGTTCAGAGCGAAGCCCCACACTAACAAACCCGCCGAAACCGGCAATATTGTTGATTGTATTGATCAGCCAGCTTGTCTCAAACAAGTAACGAGGATTCTGCTTTTGTTCAAGCATCCGATTCAAAATAATATCATAACCAATCATAGGTAACACAGAGACAAGACCAATCAACAGCATAAGTCCGCTTTTCCAAATAGGTATAGTGGCAAACGTTTCTCCTAATTGCTGGATAGATAGAGTTTTACCGATGGACATCAATTCACCGACAATAATGACAATGACAGAAATCAAAAAGATTGTTTTGAACAGTCCTAGATGGTTTTTCAGCCATTGTATGGTAGTTTTTAACAAATAAATCACCTTCTATTCCTAATAATTATGTTTCAGAAAGAAATTGAAGAACTTCTCGGTTGAAGCGTTCAGGATCTTTTCTAGCTAATTCATGTCCTTGTTCTTTTACAAGTACAAAAGAAGCTTTTGGTATAGTTTTAGCTATATACAGAGAATGTTTCAGCTTGATTACATCTTTTTTTCCTACAATAATTAATGTTGGGGAGTTGATTTTTTTTAAATCATTTTCTGTAAGGCCGATATCATGTAGCAATAGTTTAATAACTAACAGATTTTTGCGAAGGCTTGGGCGAAATAAAGAGAGCAACCATACCCATGCATAATGAAAATTGCTGATGACTCTGGCAGAAAAACGAACACCTTTAACTAGCGTGTTTCCAGAATTTAAAATCAGTCGATGAACTTTTTGAGGAAAGCTGCTGGCAAATACTAATGCCAAATTTGCGCCATCACTAAATCCAAGAAAATCTGCCTGATTGATTTTTTCTAGCAACATAATCGTATTCAGATCCTCAGCCATCAAATGAAAATTCAATATAGATGCTTCATTTGTTGAACGGCCATGTCCTCTGCTGTCTACTAGATAAACGGTATAGTAGCGTTCAAGTACGGGAACCTGTTCTGAAAAAAAGCGGCCGCTGCCATCATTGCCATGCAGTAAAAAGAGTGGGAAGCCTTGACCACTCTTTTCATAATAAATTTTGCTCCCGTCTGACATTTTTGCATATTTCTTTTCTTTTTTCACATAATCACCTACTGTGTAAAGTATAACGATTATAACAGTCATTGGGCAATTGTTTTTACTGAAAAACAACGATCATTTTCGTAAGATGATAAAAAACACAGGAAAATTCATTTTTTCTTAAGGTGTACACAGAATTTAAGGAAGAAATAGCCAAGAAGATAAAGAAATAGTAAGATAAAAAAGATGTCAAAATAACTAGGTGATGAAATGAAGCGAAAACGATTATCTATTATCCGTATTCTTTTTTACATGATCATTCTAACGGTCATTGGTGCGGTGTTGTTTTTAGGAGGAAGAACTTATCGCTCGGTAAAACGGGTGGAAAGCTATCAAATAGAAATAACGACAGCTGCAAAAAATTATCATATGGAAGCATATGAAAAATTGATCAAGGCAATAATCTTGACCGAATCAAAAGGAAAAGGCACAGATCTCATGCAGAGTTCAGAGAGTTTGCATGGAGAAGTCGATGTCATTGATAATCCAGCTGACAGTATTGATCAAGGGGTCAAATATTTGGCGGAGATGATAATGGAAGCAAAAAAACAAGGATGTGATCTGTGGACTGCTGTCCAAGCGTATAATTTTGGGAAAGATTATATTGCCTACGTAAAAAATCATGGCGGAGAAAACACAGTAGAACTAGCAGAAGCGTATTCTAAAGATGTGTTGAGCCCACTTTTAGGAAATGAAGAAGGAAAACAGTACCGCTATTGGCGGATCCAGTCCTTGCTTTACAACGGCGGCTATCTCTATCATAATGGAGGTAATATGTTTTATCCTGATATTGTCAAAATGAATGAAAAAATAATAGAGACTTACGAAAAAGTCTTTAAATAAACGAATAGGAAATATCCGAACATAATAAAATGAGCTGAAAGAAGGAGTGCGCAAATAGTGGAAAAAAGGCAAAAAATGGAAAATCAAAAAGTGGGGTACACAACCAAAGATTGGATGTTGCGGTTTGTGAAGGGAATGTTTATCGGTTCAGGATTTATTTTGCCGGGGGTCAGCGGTGGTGCATTAGCAGCTGTTTTTGGCATGTATGAGCGACTGATTTCTTTTCTAGCCCATATCACAAAAAATTTCAAAGAAAATGTTTTGTTTTTCCTGCCTGTTGGTCTAGGCGGAGTGACAGGCATCTTTTTACTTTCTTTTTTAGTCAGTTTTTTATTAGGGGCGTATGAAACAACAATATTGTGGTTTTTTGTTGGGTGTATCGTCGGAACTGTTCCTGCGTTATGGAAAGAAGCAGGAAAAAAAGGACGAGATACTTCTGATGTAATCATCATGGTTGTTACTTTTGTTCTGGCTTATTTGTTTTTATTATACGGTGCTCGATTATTTGATGGACAAGTCGATCAGAATTTTGGGACTTGGCTGATCGCCGGCGGATTGATTGGTTTAGGTATGATTGTCCCAGGATTGAGTCCTTCTAATTTTTTGGTATATATGGGATTGTACAAAGCGATGGCTGACGGATTTAAAGAAGTTCGGTTTGAAGTCATCTTGCCGATTGGAATTGGTGGGGTTCTTTGTGTCCTTGGCCTGTCAAAAATCATGGATTATATTTTCTCAAAGGCATACAGTAAGCTATTCCATTTTATTTTAGGCGTCGTTTTTGCTTCAACGATTATGATCATCCCTACTGATTACGCGGGATTGGGAGTCGCTGGAGTGCTAGCTTGTCCTGTTCTTTTTGTAGCTGGTACAGCACTAGGATGGTGGATGAGCCGTTTGGAAGAACAATATAAGTAAAGATAGTTCGATAATAAAAAACAACACACGGGTGATTCATACAAAAAAGGTCAGCATCTTTTTCGTAAGAATCATTCGTGTGTTTTTCTATAAATTTTATAAAAACAAGTTGTTTTTAATCTTGGAACACGCTAGACTTAAACACGTGATTATTTTTGAAAGTTGGCGGAAAATGGAGAAAAAGAAAATGAATGGACTTACACAGCAAGAAGTAGTTCAGAAAATGGCTTCTGGCCAGCAAAATGACTACCAGGAAGATGCATCAAAAAGTACAAAGCAAATATTCAGCGATAATATATTGACGTTATTCAATTTTCTGAACTTCGGTATCGGAATTTGTCTGTTATTTGTAGGTGCTTATTCCAACATGGCGTATTTAGCAATTATTATCGTAAATATCGTTATTGGAATTTATCAAGAAATACATGCAAGAAATCTTGTACGAAAATTATCGATTGTTTCCCAATCAGAAGTACTAGTGATTCGGGACGGTAAAGAACAATCGATTTCTACTAAAGAGCTGGTATTAGGAGATTTGGTAAAGATCGGAGCTGGAGAACAGATACCAGCCGATTTGCAGGTCATATCAGGACGGGCAGAAGCAAATGAAGCTCTTTTGACAGGTGAATCTGACTTGATTGTCAAAGAAGCTGGAGCTGAATTGCTTTCTGGGAGCTTTTTGACAAGTGGTTCTGTCATGGCTGAAGTCATCCGAGTAGGGGCAGATAATTATGCTGTCCGCTTGACTAGCGAGGCAAAAACCCACAAAGCTATTCATTCTGAACTTGTAGATTCGATTCGTAAAGTATCCAAGTTCACTAGTTTCGTGATTATTCCTTTAGGGATCATACTATTTTTGGAGGCACTGTTCATTCGCGATGCTTCTATCAAGATTTCAGTTATTGCCTCTGCAGCAGCTTTGTTAGGGATGCTTCCAAAGGGATTAGTATTGTTGATAAGTATTGCGTTAACGACAGGTGTAACAAAACTGGCAAAAAAACGGATTCTTGTTCAAGACATGTATTCCATTGAAACACTTGCTCACGTCGATACATTATGTTTGGATAAAACAGGAACCATTACTGAAGGGAAAATGAGTATCCAGCGTGTAGAAGCATTACATCCGCTGTATGAAAAAGCTATTCCAGAAATTATGGGAACGTATCTTGCAGAAAGCAGTGATAACAACATCACCATGCGGGCGATGAGAGAGTATTTTGAGCTTTCTAATCGTTATGATGTAACAAACAAAGTCGCATTTTCTTCTGATCGCAAATGGGGTGCGATGGAGTTTCCAGAATTAGGAGTCGTATACGTAGGAGCACCTGAACGCTTGGTGGAAGAAGATCGACTGCCAGATAGTCTAAAAACAGCTCAAGCGAATGGCTATCGCGTCCTTATGTTGGGGATTGCTCCAAATCAGCAATTAAACGAAGAAACCCCCGCGTTTGTTGAGCCAGTTGCTCTGTTTGAAATCGATGATCCAATCCGAAAAAATGCGCCAGAAACATTAGCTTATCTTCATGAGGAAGGCGTTGACCTGAAAGTAATCTCTGGAGATAATCCATTTACTGTCTCCAATATTGCTAGACGTGCAGGATTACCGAATTATGATGCGTATATCGACCTTTCTCAGATTACTGAAGAATCGGACGTGCGAGAAGCCGCGCATCAATATACCGTTTTTGGTCGAGTGAGTCCTCAGCAAAAGAAGTTACTGGTAAATGAATTAAAAGATAGCGGCAGAACGGTTGCGATGACAGGTGACGGCGTGAATGATGTTTTGGCATTAAGAGAAGCAGATTGCAGTATCGCCATGGCAGAAGGTGACGGAGCGACACGTCAAATTGCTAATCTAGTATTGTTGGACTCTGATTTTACGACATTGCCAGAAGTCCTGTTTGAAGGACGTCGAGTAGTCAACAATGTGACGAAAGTCTCCGGTATCTTTTTCATCAAAACGATTTATTCTTTTATTTTATCGATTATCTGTGCCGTTACAGCTATTGGATTTCCATTTATCCCTATCCAGATTACGCTGATTGATTTGGCGATTGAAGGGTATCCTTCCTTCTTTTTATCATTTGAACAAGATAAACGCAAAATCACTTACCGTTACTTGCCTACTGCACTTATCAACGCTTTGCCGAATGCCTTGCTTGTAGTAGTGAATATCATAGCAGTGTATCTACTTGGAAAAACGTTCGCGTGGGGAAGTAGTGAAACCACTACGTTGATGTATTACTTGCTAATTGGAATCAGCTGCATGGCAGTTGTAAAAGCTTGTTATCCTTTCAACCCGTTGCGAATATTCTTAGCAGTAACGACAATCGTAGGGATATATGTAGCTGCGATGCTGTTCCACGGAATTTTGGAAGTAAACTTAGGCTTAGGAGAAACCATAGGATACTTCGTTATGTTCATGATCGTAAATATTGTCCTTCGATTATTGTACTGGAAGGCTGATATTCAAAATCAGCTACTGAAAAGAGTAGCAAATTGATGCTTAATTAAATAGAAATGTGTTATACTTGAAAAAGAATTGAAATATGATACAATCAAACATGTATAATTGTGTCCTTTAAAATCGCACTGATTTCAGTTAGTGCGATTTTTTACCGGTTATTCTCCTGAAATATCTTTTGTTAAAACGAAAAGATATCAATAAAGCAGGGGGTGGAAAAATGGCTCAACGGATTCCTCAAGAAGTTATCGAAACGGTACGCAGTCAAACGAATATCGTTGAGGTGATTGGACAATATGTCCAATTGAAAAAGTCTGGTAAAAACTACTTAGGGCTGTGTCCTTTTCATGAAGAACGCACACCATCCTTCTCTGTTGCAGAAGACAAGCAGATCTTTCATTGCTTTGGTTGCGGTAAGGGCGGAAACGTGTTTACTTTTCTTCAAGAACTAGAAGGACTGAGTTTTCCAGAAGCAGTGATAAAAGTAGCAGATTTCGAACAGATTCCGTTGGAAGATCAATGGCGTCAGCGAACGTTAGCTGTACAAAATCCTGAATCTGCTACAGGAAAATTGATTGCTGCTCATGAAAAAGCAGCGGAAATCTATCATCACATGCTGTTGCATACAAAAGCGGGACAGCCAGCCTTAGAATATTTGCAAAGTCGTGGGTTGTCTTTAGAATTGATTGAAGAATTCAATATCGGCTTTGCACCTAATGAACGCTCGTTTCTTCAGCAAGTCTTCAAGAATGAATCATTCTCAAATGAATTGTTAGAACGTTCTGGATTGTTTGTCGCACATGATGATGGCCGTATGTCGGACCGTTTTTACCAAAGGGTGATGTTTCCCCTTCGTAATCCTCAAGGCCAGACAATCGGGTTTTCAGGACGCTGGCTTGCACCTGAAAAAGGGCAGGAAAAAGATCAGCCCAAATATTTGAACAGTCCGGAAACAGAATTATTCAATAAAAGACAAGTGTTATTTAATCTTGATAAAGCAAGAAGCGATATCCGAAAAAATGGAGAAGTCTTGTTGTTCGAAGGTTTTATGGATGTGATTGCTGCATGGCAGGCTGGTATCAAAACTGGATTAGCTTCCATGGGAACAAGTCTGACAGCACAACAGATCCAGCAAATGGAAAAACTGACGAAAGAACTGGTTTTTTGTTATGACGGAGATAACGCAGGTTTTGAAGCAACCAATCGAGGGATTGAATTGCTTCGGCAAAATAGTCGTTTAGGACTTTCGGTCGTAGTCGTTCCAGAAAAGCTTGATCCTGATGAATATCTCCGTAAGTATGGGGAAGCATCTTTTCAAGAATTAGTGGCTCATGGGCGTGAAACAGTTTTTACTTTTAAATCACGTTATTTGAAACAAGGGAAAAATTTAGAAAATGAAAAAGACAAAATCGAGTACCTTGAAGAATTATTAGTTGAACTTAGCCGAGTCGTTTCACCAATTGAACAAGATATGTATTTATCGCAGCTGTCCACAGAGTTTCGGGTCAGCAGAGAGACGATACAAAAACAATTGCGTGAGCTCCGAAGAACAAATCAGCAAAATCGTCAAGAACCTCAGGAAAACCAGCATACGCAGACCAAGAGACAAGAAACTGCACGGAAGAAGAGACCGTTGACGCAGGTAGAAAAGGCAGAGCAGATTCTGTTGTACCGCGCATTTAAAGAAGTTTCTGTCCGCAATATTTTAAAAGAACGAGAATTTCAGTTTATCCACGACGCATACGCAGAAGTTTATTTTTTATTCGATGCATATGTCTCACAACATTATGAATTCAACCTTGCAGAGTTTTTAGACTTTTTGCAAGATGAAAATTTAAGGCGGTTGGTGGTGGAGATCGAATATTTACCGGTGGCAGAAGAAAGTTCGCCACGGGAAATCCAAGACTTGCTAGATGTGATCAGCAAATCTGGCTTAGCTGATGAAATAACATTAAAAAAACAAATGCAGCAAGAAGCCAGACGTACTGGGAACAAACAGCTTGAGCTTGAATTGACGATCGAAATCATCAATTTAACGAAACAGTTAAAACAAGCCAAATAGCTACTCAAGGGGGGCCTTCTTTTATGGCAAATGGAACAGATAAAAAAAAGTATGAAGCAGCAGTAGCAGCTTTCATCAAAGAAAACAAACCCAAACGACAAGTTGTATATGATGATTTATCCAATCAGCTTGCTACACCATTCACTTTGAATGCAGATGAAATGGACAAATTGATCCAAAAGATTGAAGACGCAGGTATCAGTGTGGTGGATGAAAATGGTGATCCATCAATTCACAGCTTGAAAAGTGCTGAGAAAAAAGCTGAACAGGCAAAAACAGAAGATCTATCTGCGCCAACCGGTGTAAAAATCAATGACCCGGTTCGTATGTATCTGAAAGAAATTGGCCGTGTCTCCCTTTTAACTGCGGAAGAAGAAGTAGCGTTAGCATTGAAAATCGAAGAAGGCGACCAAGAAGCAAAACAGCGTTTAGCAGAAGCAAACCTTCGTTTAGTAGTAAGTATCGCTAAACGTTATGTAGGGCGAGGCATGCAGTTCCTTGACTTGATCCAAGAAGGAAATATGGGGCTGATGAAGGCAGTTGAAAAATTTGACTATCGCAAAGGGTTCAAGTTTTCTACTTATGCTACATGGTGGATTCGTCAAGCAATTACTCGTGCAATCGCCGACCAAGCACGTACGATCCGTATTCCAGTTCACATGGTAGAAACAATCAATAAATTGATTCGTATCCAGCGTCAATTGTTACAAGACCTAGGAAGAGAACCTACGCCGGAAGAAATCGGTGCAGAAATGGACCTTCCGACAGAAAAAGTCCGCGAAATCTTGAAAATCGCGCAGGAACCTGTTTCTCTTGAAACGCCAATCGGTGAAGAAGATGATTCTCATTTAGGTGATTTCATCGAAGACCAAGAAGCAACAAGTCCAGCAGAACACGCAGCATATGAACTACTAAAAGAACAATTGGAAGATGTACTAGATACATTGACTGATCGGGAAGAGAATGTCCTTCGCTTACGTTTTGGCCTAGACGATGGACGTACGAGAACACTGGAAGAAGTAGGAAAAGTATTTGGTGTTACTCGGGAACGTATTCGTCAGATCGAGGCTAAAGCGTTGAGAAAATTACGCCATCCTTCTCGTTCAAAACAATTAAAAGACTTCTTAGAATAAGCATGAACTATTGATCAGAAGAGAAATCAGTAAAATGGTTTGGTTTATTTTAAAAGAAAAAAAGCTTGGGACTACGCGGTCTCAAGCTTTTTTTTTCTATAGGGAAAAAATTTATTCATTATTTTTAAGTAAATCCTAAAAATAAGCTATTGGCGTGACGTATAGAATATGATAGATTAAATGGTAGCGTAAACCTAGTAAAGGAGCCGATCGCTAAGTGATGAAAAAATGTCCAAATTGCGGATCGAAAAAAATGGATGAGAACAATATCTGTCCAGACTGCGGTCATCAACTAACTGCAGAAGATCAGCAAACAAAAGAAACAATCGAAGAAATAAATGCAGATGAAACTATGCAGGATAAATCAACTGAAGACGCAGTCTTTCCTGATACAGAATTAAACGATCCAATCGAATGGTCGGAATTGAAAGATCTACCTCTCGAATCTGTGATGGAATTATTCGAAAAAACAGAACCAGAAGACGATGTATCATCTACTCACGATAAAGTAGCCAATAAAGAAAAAATGGAACAGAAGAAAGTAACTGTTCATGAGACTTTGGAAAAATCAGGAAAGAATCAAGAGGAAACCCTTGAATCAAAACAAAAAAGAAGAGTAGCTGAACTAAAAGAAATCGTCGAGAATGAGGAAGAAAATTCGATACTATCCGCCTATATCAAAGCACATCGTGAAGATACAAAGGAAGAGCACGCGGAAGAGCTGCTCAAAATGATCAGTGAAAAAATTGCACAGGAAAACAAAGTAGAACCAGAACATGAAGCTGAAAAAGACGCTGAAAAAGACGCTGAAAAAGACATTAGTAGAGTAAACGCTGCAGGTAAAGAATCAGTAAAAACGAATGATCTAAAAACGGATGTCCCGGAAAAAACTGAAACATTGTCTGAAAAACAATCAGAAGACGAGAAATCGAATGGGTTGCCGGAAGCAGAGAAAAAAGAAATGCTCGAAAAAGCAGACAAGAAATCAACAGAGTCAGATAGTATAAATAATGAAGCCGATGCTGAAAGTCAATCTGCAAGTGAAGATAGCACTGTTCTTGAAGCTAAAATAGAAAAAGAAGAGAACCAGCCTGAGCTGATTGAAGCAGAAACAGAACCAACAACAATCGTGCCAAATACTGTAAAAACGCCTCAAGAATCAAACCTAGAAAAAAAAGATCTAGATAAGACACAAAAGAAAAAATCAAAAAAAGTGCCTTATCTCGCTTTAGCAGCAGTTCTTCTACTAGGTGGGGGAGGCTGGGCTTATTATGACCATCATCAAAAAGTAGAAGCCGAAGTAGCAGCAGAAGCAAAAAGACAGCGACAAATGGAAGACCTTCACGGGAAACTTGCTGCCTTTTATACAGATGATCACCATCAATTTATTCGTGCAGATATGATTCATCAAGATCTATCGAAACTAAAAAATGATTTATCAAGTCTTAAGAATGAAAAAGGATATTCAGAGTTAGAAACAACTTATCAAGATATCCAATCTAAGATCCAAGATATCCAGAAAGTGAATGAATGGTTCGTAGCTCCTGTGATCGTCGATGATCATCTAGCAGATGACATCAAGTTGAAAGCAGATAAAGAGATACAAACGATCGAAACGGATAACACAGATTTTGGAAAATTGATTCAACAAGCACAAACAGAAGCTAAAAATCAATATGCTGAATTGCAAACAGCTAAAGAAAAAACAGCTATAGTCTTTAAAGACGGAAAAGTAGTGGGTTCAGCGACACGCGACCAATACAAGACGGCAAAAGAAGCAGTAGAAAAGGTGAAAAATACAGATCTATCTGCTCAGTTGAATGAACAATTGAAACAAGTAGATAAGATGCTCACTGATAAAGAGAAAAAAGAAGAAGAGGAAAAGAAAAAAGCAGAAGAAGCGAAAAAAGCAGCTGAAGAACAAGCAAAACAAGCCGCTCAAGCAGCAGCTGCAGCTCAAGCCGCTCAACAAGCTGCGGTCGCACAAGCAGCACAGCAAGAAGCGGCATCCTCGACCCCGTCCTCTTCAAACTCAGCAAATCAGCCAATCAAATCTGCCAGAGCAAGTGATATTGCCGATGCATCTAATCCAGCATGGACGTGGGCACCAGGTGTCCAAAGCAAAGTGATTGCTACATGTATCCAACGTGGATATATCGTTGAAGGAGGATACAGATTAGAAAAAGCCAGAATCGAAAATGGGGAAGGCTATTACAATCTATATGCCACTTCAACAAAATCTGCATTGATGAAAGGCATTGGAGAAAGTGCGTTGCCATTTTATATCGTAACGATCAACTGTAAAACTGGGTGGTTCGGAGGAAATGGGAGCAATTAGTTTTAGCTAAACGAAAGAGGTTGTGAGCCTGCCGTTTCACTCTGAGTCACAAGGAGCAATTTCAAAAAACAGCTTCTCATGTTTGATGAATAGTGTGACTTGAAACCGAAGAGTTGGCAGGTGAACATCGTTTATTCGAAAAAGGGGAGTATGACACAACTGTCGTCATACTCCTTTTTTCACCTTTCCAAAGCAAGGCTCAGCTATTCAAGTAGATAACATTATGTTATGATAGCAAAGAAATGTATTAAGAAAACCTTTCACTATAGAGGGAGAAAAAAATGAACGATTTATTAGCAACTATATTTACAGGTATTATTATTGATGAAAATGAAAAAAATTACTTTGTCCAAAAAAATGGGCAAACCTTTGGCTTAAGCAAATCAGAGGGCGAGCACAAAATCGGTGAGGCAGTGGAAGGATTCGGCTACCAAAATCAAAAACATGAAAACCGGATCACTACACAAATTCCAAAAAGTCGCATCGGTCACTATGCATTTGGAATCGTTACTGCTACAAGAAAGGATTTAGGGGCATTTGTCGATATCGGTCTTCCAGATAAAGACTTTGTCGTATCTCTTGATGAATTACCGACCATGACAGAGCTGTGGCCTAAAAAGGGAGATCGTTTGATGATTTCCCTTAGAGTTGACGCAAAGGACCGTGTTTGGGGGAGCTTAGCAGACGAAAAAATATTCAAATCTTTAAGCAAGTATGGAACAGAAGAAATGAAAAACAAAGATGTGATAGGAACAGCCTACCGTTTGAAATTAACAGGTACGTATGTTTTGACTGAAGATTTCTATCTTGGGTTTATCCATCCTTCTGAACGATATAACGAACCTCGACTAGGCGAGCAGGTAAAAGGGCGTGTGATCGGTGTCCGACCAGATGGTGTACTGAATCTTTCATTGAAACCAAGAGCGTATGAAGCAATATCAGATGATGCACAAATGATTTTAACCATTTTAGAACGTTCTGCAGATCAGCAAATCAACTTTACAGATAAATCAGATCCAGAAGACATCATGAAAGCTTTCGGCATCAGCAAAGGTGCTTTTAAGCGAGCATTAGGCAATCTTTTGAAACAAGGACTGATTAAACAAGAAAATGGTGTGACAAAATTAGTCAAAAAATCTAATTGAGAATCCCTTGCATGTTTTTCTTAACTAGCTTATAATAATTTTAATTAACACAGTGCTATTGTTTTTCTAAATTGTAATTATTATAAATTGTTGGGGTTGAGTAAATGGTCATGAATGCTATTTCGGCGATGAAAAAAACAAAACAGCAGCTACATGAATCGGGGTTCAAGCTGACACCGCAAAGAGAAGCTACCCTGCTTGTGCTTTTGGAGAATGAGAAAGAGCATTTGTCTGCAGAAGAGATCTTCTTTTTAGTGAAAAAAAAGAGTCCAGAAATTGGACTTGCTACTGTTTATAGAACCCTTGAAATCTTGACAGAATTAAAAATTGTCGATAAAGTAAGTTTTAATGATGGATTAGCCCGTTATGATTTGAGAAAAGAAGGCGCCAAACATTTCCATCATCATTTACTATGCTTGAACTGCGGCACGATCGAGGAAGTAGAAGAGGATCTTTTACTTGAAGTGGAGCAAGTAGTAGAAGAACGTTATCATTTTTTAGTAAAAGATCATCGGCTGACGTTCCATGGAATCTGTCAGGAATGTTATGAAAAAGAAAAAAGAAACCAGTCCGTCTGAGTGTCTAGACGGCTTTTTCTTTGCTCAGATTATGGAAAAAGACTATCAGAATGAAGCGGTATCTGATATGATAGAGAGGCATGAGGGGGATTATTATGAAAGAGCAAATCAACGATTATCTCCACTACTTGAATATTGAACGGGGATTATCCGCCAATACACGTCAAAGCTATGAACGTGATTTGGAACAATACTTGCATTTTCTAGAAGAGCAGAAAGTTGCTTCATGGCAAGATGTCGATCGTTTTTTAGTCATCCGTTTTCTGGAAAAACTGCATGAAGAAAAAAAAGCGACAGCAACCGTTACGCGGATGATCTCAAGCCTCAGAAGATTCCATCAGTTTTTACGACAAGAGCGTGTTACGGATCATGATCCAATGCAGCATATCGATACGCCAAAGAAAGCGCAGAAATTACCAAGTACATTGACGCTGGCAGAAGTAGAAAAGCTGATTGAAGCACCTGATACGACAAAAACGTTAGGGATAAGAGATCGTGCAATCTTAGAAGTCATGTATGCTACTGGGATGCGCGTCAGTGAATTGATTGGATTGAAATTGGGAGATCTTCATCTTTCTCTTGGGCTGGTACAGACAGTCGGTAAAGGAGATAAAGAGCGGATTATTCCTTTAGGTGATTATGCGATCCAAGGGCTGGAACGCTACTTAGACGAAGCACGTCCGTTACTTGTAAAGGACGCATCTGAAATGCATGTATTTGTCAATAATCACGGAAAAGGTCTTTCCCGGCAAGGAATCTGGAAAAATCTGAAACAGCTAGTAAGAGAGGCTGGGATTTACAAAGAAGTAACGCCGCATACGCTGCGGCACAGCTTTGCCACCCACTTGCTAGAAAACGGAGCAGATTTGCGGACAGTACAAGAATTGTTAGGTCACGCGGATATCTCTACGACACAGATTTATACACATATCACGAAAAAAAGGATGACAGATGTTTATAAGCAGCATTTTCCAAGGGCTTAGTCATAGGAAGGTGAGAAGATGTTAACACATTACCGAAAAGAAAACCGTAAAATTGCTATGGGACTGTTGAGTTTCCATAAGAAGCTGACAGGTAAGTCTTCTTTGTTGAAGGAGATAGATACGTACGAATCTGAAGATGATTATGAACTTTTTTTCTTTACGCCAGAAGGTTCGACCAACATTCAAGGAATCATTGGTGTTTATTGGGCAACGAACGATCAGCTGATCATCCATGACATTTCTTTGAATCCATCTTATCGTGGTGAGAATATGGGCTTCCAAATGTTAGATGAATTACAAGAAAAGTATCCGGATGTCTCCATCCGTGCAACTGAAATCACAGAGCCTTATATTGGAAAGTGGCTAGCAAAGAAAAAGAAGAAAGAGTGAATGAGTTGACGGAGATCAATATTAAATTAGATGTATTCGAGGGACCTCTCGATCTGCTGCTTCATCTGATTCAGCAAATGGAAATCGATATATATGATATACCAATTGCTACGATCACAGAGCAATATATGAATTATATCCATACAATGAAAACACTAGAGCTAGCTGTTGCAGGAGAATACCTAGTGATGGCTGCTACATTGATGGCAATCAAAAGTAAGACGTTGCTCCCTATCCAAGAGTTTGTTACAGATGATGAAGAACTATGGGAAGAAGATCCTCGAGAAGAATTGGTCACTCAGCTTTTAGAATACCGTAAGTATAAGTATGCGGCTGAAAAATTAACAGAAAAAGCAGAGGAACGAAGTCTTTATTACACAAAAGACCCTATGAACATCGATGGATTGGCGGATGTTGAAAAGCCGTTGAAGCGAGGACAAGTCAAAAAAATCGATCTGATCCGTGCCATGCAGAAAATTTTGGAACGTAAGAAATTTTCTCAAAAAGTGGAAAAAACGATCACGCCGGATGATACAACGATCGAAGAACGAATGATCTTTATCGAAGAGCGTATAAAAAGAAATACGCATGGCTGTACCTTCAACTCATTTTTTGAGTCGCCTTCCAAAAGTGAAGTTGTCACTACTTTTATGGCTTTGCTAGAGTTGATGAAAAAAGGACAGATTATTGCGCAACAAAAAGAAAACTATGAATCAATTATGCTTTATCCAGCAGTAGGAGATACCGAACATGACGAAATTAAGTGAACTTGAAGCCCTTCTTTTTATTGTTGGCGAGGAAGGAATCAGTAATGAAGAATTAAGCGGACTGTTGAATCTCAGTGAAGCAGAAGTCGCAAATTTAGTGAAAGAATTAAGAGACTCTTACGCTCAAAACCCGCACTCAGCTTTGCATATTTTTGAAACGGAAAGCCATTATGTATTAACGACTAAAAAAGAGCTAGCGCCATTGCTCAAGCGATATGCGCAAGGAACATCGAACACGTTATCTCAAGCCGCTGTCGAGACTTTAGCAATCATTGCCTATAAACAACCAATCACACGAGCTGAGATCGAGCAGATTCGAGGCGTTCAGGTTTCAGGAGCGGTACAGCGTCTGGCTGCTCATAAACTGATTGAAGAAAAAGGCAGAGTAGAAGGACCAGGTCGACCGATATTATATGGAACAACTGGTTACTTCTTGGATTATTTTGGGCTGAAATCATTAGAGGAACTGCCTGATACACAAGAAATGGAAATTTCACTTGAAGAAGATGTGTCACCAGATCTATTCTTTGATGGAATGAATAAAGGAGAACAATTGTAAATGGAGAGATTACAAAAAGTAATTGCCCACGCTGGCATTACTTCTCGTCGAAAAGCAGAAGAATTTATCCTTGCAGGACGTGTAAAAGTAAACGGACAAGTTGTAAGAGAATTAGGGATAAAAGTTGGAAAACATGACACTGTGGAAGTGGATGAAGTGCCAATTTATCAAGAAGAATACGGTTATTATTTATTATACAAACCTAAAGGAGTCATTTCTGCTGTAGCAGATGACAAAGGAAGAAAAGTCGTTACGGACCTTCTGCCGATGGTAAAAGAACGAATTTACCCCGTAGGTCGACTGGATTACGATACTTCGGGTATCTTACTGCTGACAAATGATGGAGATTTTGCCCAGCGCCTGACACATCCAAAACATGAAGTGGATAAAGTTTATGTCGCAAAAGTAAAAGGGATTGCGACAAAATCAATGCTTGCACCTTTGGCAAAAGGAATAAAGATCGAAGGACGAAAAACGTCTCCAGCTAAGTTCCAAATTTTATCAGTGGATCCTAAGACAAATCACAGTATCGTGGAATTGACGATCCACGAAGGACGGAATCATCAAGTGAAAAATATGCTTCAAGCAGTTGGGCTCCCTGTGCAAAAGTTAAAACGTGAAAAATACGGTGATTTGACATTACAAGGTCTACGCCCTGGGGATTATCGTGAATTGAACAAAAAAGAAGTCAGCAGCTTATTGAACCATTCAAAATAAACACTTACTTTTTATAAGTGTTAAATGTTGCGTTTTTTGAAGAGATATGTATAATGAATATGTAAACAAAATTTATATAAGGTTCGTCTTCAGGGGCAGGGTGAAATTCCCGACCGGTGGTTATAGTCCACGACCTATTTTGCAAAAAATAGCTGAATCGGTGAAATTCCGATACCGACAGTACAGTCTGGATAAAGAAGATAGGGCTTATTTGACGCACACTTGATCAAATAACTCTAACTCTATTTTCCCTGGAAAATAGAGTTTTTTCATTTGGAGAGAAACGTCAAAAAGTTCGCTGAAGAGGAGTCCTAACAGGAGGATTTCAAATGAAGAACACCCGTGTACAGAAAATGGTTGCAGTAGCGATGTTTGCTGCGATCGCATTAGTTTTACAGTATTTTGCTTTTCCGATCATGCCGGCTTTTAGTTTTTTGAAGATTGATTTTAGTGATATCCCGGTATTGATCAGTATGTTCTTATTCGGTCCAGCGGCCGGAGTAGCAACAGCGTTCTTGCGTTCAGTATTACATCTGCTGACTACAGGTTTTTCTCCAGATAACCTAGTGGGAGACACAGCTAGTTTCTTATCAACAACGATCTTTACCTTTCCGATTTATTACTTCTTTAGTGTAAAGAAACAGCATAAAGGAAGAAATAAATTTTTAGGTGTGATTACAGGAACGATTGCTCTGACTATTTTCATGAGTATCGCGAATTATTTCGTTATTACGCCTCTTTACTTAATGTTTTTAGGACTGAACGCGACACAGATGTTGGGGATGTCTTTAGCAAATTATGTATTGATTGGGATTGTTCCTTTCAACTTAATCAAAGGATTCATCGTGAGTGCTGTCTTTTTAGTGCTACATGCGCAACTTCTTCCATGGTTAAGTCGAAAACAACATCAGTTGGAACAACGTCATACAGCAGTTAAATAAATGTCAAAAAGATCAAGAAATTCTTGATCTTTTTTTTTGGAAAAAAATACAATACATGCAATATTGTAAACGTTTTATTTGTCTGTTTTGAGTATTTTTTTTATTTATGCATAAAAATCAATTGGTTCTTTTGAAATGTGAAATCCTTCTCCTTTTAAAAGACGGAAATGTTTGTTTATATAAAAAAGGAAACGCTACAATAAAAATGAAGAAAGCTTTAAAAACCTAAGAGAAGGGGGAGGAAATAGGAAAAAACGAACTTTTTGAACAAAAGTTTTATAAAATGCGTGTTATTATTTTTGTTCTGGTACTCTTTTTGATAAAATAACATTAGAGCCAAAAATGATGTCTCTAACGGAAAAGAAAGGAAGAAGAAGATGGAACAAACAAAGAAGAAAAAATTTCAAATGCCTTCAGCGTATACGGTCTTATTCATTATTATTGCAGTAATCGCTGTACTTACTTGGTTTATACCAGCTGGGCACTATAGTGTAGACGATGCAGGCAACATTGTCGCTGGATCATATGAACGAGTACAACAAAATCCTCAAGGGCTGTGGGATATTTTCATGGCGCCAATCAATGGGATGCTAGGTGTACCAGCGGGGGAGCTAACTAAAGAAACACCTGCTGCAATCCCAATCTCTTTCTTCATTTTAGTTGTTGGTGGATTTTTAGGTATTATCAACAAAACAGGTGCACTAGATGCCGGAATCGCTTCAGTTGTGAAGAAATTCAAAGGAAAAGAAAAAATGCTTATTCCAGTATTGATGCTGTTATTTGCATTAGGCGGATCTACTTATGGAATGGCAGAAGAAACGATTCCGTTCTATGCTTTACTGATCCCAGTTATGATGGCAGTAGGCTTTGATACAGTGGTAGCAGTAGCCATCGTATTAGTAGGGTCTCAAGTAGGTTGTTTAGCTTCAACGGTCAATCCTTTCGCAACAGGCGTAGCTTCACAAGCTGTTGGGATTTCGATGGGTGAAGGTATTGGTCTTCGATTCTTGATGTTCGTTATTTTGTTAGCTATTTCTATTGTATATGTGTATCGCTATGCATCAAAAATCGAAAAAGATCCAACAAAATCATTAGTATACAATCAACGTAAAGAAGATATGAAACATTTCGATATCGAAGCAATCGGTCGCCAAGAAGTAATCACGAAAAAACAAAAACATGTAAATGTATTGTTCTTCATTACTTTTGGTATCATGATCATCAGTTTGATTCCTTGGACAACCTTGAATGCGAATTTCACAATTTTTGAATCGTTGACAAACTGGTTAACAAATCTTCCAGTACTAGGTACTGTTTTAGGTAAAAGCATGCTTCCACTAGGTGACTGGTACTTCCCAGAAATTACTATGTTGTTCTTAGTCATGTCAATCGTCGTAGCAATCACGTATGGTATGAAAGAATCTGAATTCGTCTCTGAATTTTTAGCTGGTGCTTCTGACTTGATTGGTGTAGCTATCGTAGTAGCTGTTGCTCGTGGTATCCAAGTAGTTATGAACAACGGGTTGATTACAGACACTATCTTACACTGGGGCGAACAAGGATTAAGTTCATTATCTTCAAGTGTATTCATCATCATTACATTTATTTTCTATATTCCTATGTCATTCTTGATTCCTTCAACTTCTGGCTTAGCTGCTGCAACAATGGGAATCATGGGACCTATGGGTGAATTTGCCGGTGTAGGGAAGGATTTAGTTATCACTGCTTATCAATCTGCGTCTGGCTTAGTAAACTTGATTACACCAACATCAGCTATCGTAATGGGTGCTGTAGCGATTGCTCGTTTCGATGTTTCAGTATGGTGGAAATTTACTGGTAAATTAATTGCGATATTATTTGTAGCCATCTGTGTGATCCTAGGTGTAGCAGCAATGTTCTAAACCTAGACAAATACAGGTACAAGGTCTATCATAAGAGTGAAGAAACCGATATACGGCTATCGATAAGCACGTGGATAAGTCGATTGCTCCATTCAGTGAGTGTTTTTTCTTTCATCATTTGTTAAGAACATTCTGCTTGCTGATGGAGCAGGCTTAAAACGTCATTATTAGAGAAGAAGAGGTTGTGTCGGAGGCATTTGACATAACCCTTTTTAACATATTAGGAGGTTAAAATCATGAAACAATTTGTGACAGAACAACATCATGAACAAGCATTAGAATCATTGAGCGAATTGATCCGTATCCCTTCCGTACTAGATGAAGCAGATTCAGGGAAAGGACACCCCTTCGGTAAAAAAGTGATTGAAGCTTTAGACAAAGTATTGGAAATCAGTGAAAAGCTAGGATTTAGAACATTTAAAGATCCAGAAGGCTATTACGGTTATTCAGAGATTGGCTCAGGAGATGAATTATTCGGTATCTTGTGTCATATGGATGTTGTTCCGGCAGGCGACGAAAACAATTGGGAAACGAAACCATTCGATCCAACCGTAAAAGATGGCTGGTTAGTTGGTCGTGGCTCCCAAGATGACAAAGGTCCTTCCATTGCGGCAATGTATGCTGTAAAAGCTTTGATGGACGCTGGCGTGGAATTCAAAACACGTATTCGTTTTATCTTTGGTACTGATGAAGAAAATTTGTGGCGTTGTTTAGAAAAATATAACGAAAAAGAAGAAGGCATTACGCAAGGATTTGCGCCAGACGCTGAATTCCCTTTAATTTATGCGGAAAAAGGCTTATTACAAGCTTACTTGACAGGCCCTGGAACGAACGATTTTTCTGTAAAAGCTGGCGGGGCGCTGAATGTTGTTCCTGATGCAGCTCCTTATTCTGGTGAAAAGATTTCTGAAGTAAAAGAAGCATTGAAAAAACACGGATTCGATTTCGAAGAACAAGGCGAAGGAATCGTCGTTCTTGGTAAAAGTATCCACGCGAAAGATGCCGCACAAGGAGTGAATGCTATTTCTCGTCTGGCAATCGTTCTTTCAGAAGTATTCGATTTTGGCCCAATCAATTTCTTAGGAAAATTAGTTCAAGAAAATGCAACTGGTGAAGCAGTCGTGGGCAAGACAGAAGATGAACAATCTGGTGAGCTAACGATGAACTTTGCAAGTTTGGAAATCACACCAGAACAAACAAAAATCGGTGTAGATATGAGAATTCCTGTGACATTCAAAAAAGAGGATTTAGTAGCTAAATTAACGAAAACAGCAGAAAAATATGAGTTGTCTTATGAAGAGTTTGACTTCCTAGATTCATTATACGTGCCATTGGATAGTGAGTTAGTGAAAAACCTATTGGGGACATATCGCGAGATTACTGGAGACATGACTGAACCATTTGTATCAGGTGGCGCTACCTTTGCCCGTACGATGAACCAGTGTGTGGCATTCGGTGCGATGTTCCCTGATACTCCTGACTTCATGCATCAGGCAAATGAACGATGGGAATTAAGCAGTATGTATAAAGCAATGGAAATTTATGCAGAAGCAGTGTATCGTTTGTGCGCTAAATAAAAAATAATCATATAAAAAGGCGGATATTCAAATGGATATTCCGTCTTTTTTATTTGGTGCTGGAAAGTTTGCATTTTTCTCTTATTTTTTTTAAGGTATAATCATACTTGATTGAGAAGAAGGTATAAACTCAGATAGAAAAGGTGGGAGAAATTGAAAATATTTAGACGAATACTAATTGGCTTAGTCATTATTTTAGGATTACTTGGCGGAGGCGGTTATTACTATATACAGCAAAATACGTACGAACCATCGTCAGAAGCACAAAAGGTGGTAAAAGAAGGAAGAAACAAAGAAGATTATTTGTTTTTTGAAGGAGAGAAAAAGAACCAGGCAAAGTCTCCATTACTTATTTTTTATCCTGGCGCTCTCGTAGACCCAGAAAGTTATAGTATTTGGGCGCAAGATTTAGCAAAAAACGGCTACTCAGTTGCTATTGTCAAAATGCCTCTTGATCTAGCAGTGATAGGTGGAAACAAAGCGGATAAGATCAAAGAAGATTTTCCGGATTCCGATTATGTGATCGGTGGTCACTCTTTAGGCGGTGTCATGGCAAGTCGATATGCGAATAAGAATCATTCAGACAGTCATTTAAAAGGGGTATTCTTCATGGCAAGCTATCCCGATAAAAAAGGAACATTGAAAGAATCAGCTGTCCCAGTTTTATCCATTACAGCAACTAAAGATAAAGTATTGAATCAGAAAGCTTATGAAGAAGCCAAGCAGTACTTACCAGAAAGAACAGAGTATGTATCAATCAACGGCGGGAACCACGGAGGCTTTGGTAGCTATGGTGAGCAAAAAGGAGATGGAGAAGCAGAAATTTCTAACGCAGATCAGCAAACTGTGATTGTCAATACATTGGAAAACTGGCTGAAAAAGTTGAAATAACCGAAATGGGTCCTATAGGGTCTATGAAAAAACAAGTCAAATAAATAGATAATAAATATAACTTTCAAAATAAGTTGGGATTTCACGGAATGGGAGAAACAGATCCCGGCTTATTTTCAAGTTTAGAAAATCTAGTGTTCATTTTTAAAGCTTAGTTTGACTTAAATTTTGTTTTCTAATAAAATCGCCCGAACTGGACATTTTTGATACGCTTTTCTTACATACGCTTCTTCTTCCGGCATGACGAACTGTTGATGAGCCTCTGGTTCTTGGGCAAATAAAACGATTCCTTCTTCATCATAATCGAAAATATCCGGCGCTTCGATTTGGCAAAGACCGCATGCAATACAGCGTTCAGGTACAAGTTTACATAGTAGTGACATTTCTAACCATCCTAACTTAAGGAGAATAATATGATTGTTTTTATTTTATCGCTATTTTCATCAAGAAACAAGCTGCGAGTCAGCTCTCTTTACCAGCTCCTTGTGGGAAAACGAACGACTTCAGTACTTATTTTCGGATTTACTCACGAACTTTTATTTGCTCATAACAGTTTTCCAGAATTGAAACAGGACAAGTTTTCTCAGATTATGCAAAAACTTGCACAGCAAGGCTGGATCGAAATAAATGAAAATGAAGCAAAACTAACGTCTGCAGGAGCAGATAGGTTGTCTGAACTTCACACAGAATATACTGGTTTGCGTTTTGACCGATATGGACGAACTGGGGAAACTAGTTGGCGGCTCATCAAATTTGCTGTTCAAATGATTTCTAATCTGGCATCTGGGAACCAAAATTATCTTCCAGCAGAGACAAGTCCTTTTTATACTTTTCAACTGAAAAAATGGCTTAGTGGAAGCAGATTGTCACGTGGAATTTTGATTGATAGCGCGTATGAAAGTTTAGCGCAACTGTTTTCGGAGATACCAGAAGGAGCAGCCGATTTTTTAGCTAACCAATTCTCTGGAAATGATCGAACAGGCCTTCTGCCATATCAGCTAGCAAAAACCAATGATGAGTCAGCTGTTTATTTACAACAAAGCAGATGTATCCATCTTTTGCTCGCACAAATAGAAGAACGGCCAGATTCGCTATGGTATGTGTTGATTGATCCGTTATTACAGCAAAATTTCAATCAAAGCATGATGATCACCAAGCAGATGTTTATGAATGGTCAGACAATTGACCAGATTATGGCAATCCGTCATTTAAAAAAAGGGACGGTAACAGATCATCTTATTGAGTGGGCCTTGTTTTTTGATGATTTTCCATACGAGCGGATTCTCTCTCAAGAAACGGTCGAACGGTTGGAACCAAATAAGGATTCCGTGCGCGAGTGGCGCTTCAGCGAATGGAATGTAGATGGACAATTAGATTATGGAGAATTTCGTTTGTATCAAATCTATCTATTGAGAAAGGAAGCGATACAGAATGTTAATAAATGAATTAAAAAAATATTTTGGATTCGATTCATTTCGACCCGGCCAAGAAGAAATTATTCAGGCGTTGCTTGATGGAGAAGATACTCTCGCTATTTTGCCTACAGGAACGGGGAAAAGCCTATGCTATCAATTAACAGGGTATTTAATGGATGGGATGGTCCTCATCGTGTCACCGCTACTTTCTCTCATGGAAGATCAAGTAACACAACTGCAAAAACGAGGGGAAAAACGAGTAGCTGCTTTCAATAGCTTGCTTTCACGAGCTGAAAGAGGATATGTTCTCCGTCATCTGTCGCAATATAAATTTTTATTTTTGAGTCCGGAAATGTTGACTAACACTTCTCTATTAGAGCAGCTGAAAAAACAGGATATAGCGCTATATGTAGTGGATGAGGCCCATTGTGTATCACAATGGGGGGTTGATTTTCGGCCAGAATATCAACAGTTAGGAAAAATCCGCGAGCATTTGGGAAACCCAGTCACATTGGCTCTAACGGCGACAGCGACAGATTTGGTAGCGAAAGATATACGTCAGGTGCTATTTGATCGACAGCCAAAAGAGGTTAGACAATCAGTCAATCGACAAAACATCTCGCTTTTTGTTCGGAAGACGCAGCAAAAAGAACAAGAACTTGAACAATTCATGGAAAGAGCACAAGGTGCGGCAATTATTTATTGTGCAACAAAAAAAGAAGTCGAACGCTTGTATCATTTATTCAGGGAGCGCTTTTCAGTTGGATATTATCACGGTGGCCTTGACACAGCTCAAAGAAGACAGCTTCAGCAACAGTTTGTAAAAAATCAGCTGCAGTTTCTCATTGCTACGAACGCATTTGGTATGGGGATCGATAAATCTGATATTCGTTATGTGATCCATTACGATTTGCCAGACAGTCTGGAAAACTATGTACAAGAAATTGGTCGAGCAGGCAGAGATCAAGAAGAAAGTGCAGCAATCCTTTTATATCAAAGTGGAGATGAACGTATTCATTATTTCTTTAATCAACTTTCTAGAGAACAGCGACAAAGTTTTGAGCTTTATTTGGAATATGCAGCAGAGCAAGCGCCATTTGATGAGCTGCAAAAAAAATGGATGGAGTTGATCCAACAGTCTGAAAAACCAGAAAATTGGGTGGAACGGCTCAAACGCCAGGAAAAAGAAAAAGAATTCCGCCTACAGCAGATGCTTCGTTATATCCATGAAGAAGACTGCCGCAGAAAATTCATCTTGGCCTATTTTGGTGAAGAACTTTCCGAAAAGCCGCAGAATTGTTGTGATATTGATGGCGCAAAAGTAGAACTTCTACCAAAGAAAAAGGCTTTTTCTAAGACTGAACCGCTTCATTGGGAATCGATTTTACTAAATTTATTTAAAAAAAACATGGAACATTGATTTTTTAGGACAAGACACTTTTTCCTATGGTATAATACACACGATAGAGTTTAGGAGGTAAAACAGTGAGCAGAAAAGATAGACATCAATCTACAGAAAATAACGAAACACAAGAACCATGGGAACAACCAATCTATGATACAGATGATGAGGTTTCATCAAGAAGTTCTCAGAGACAACAAAAGAAAGGAAATACATTATTTCTTTCGCTATTTTTGATTTTACTAGTCTTATGTATCGCTATTCCAGCAGGTGCTTATTTCTGGATCAGAAACGGATCAAGCAACAATGCAACAGCAGCATCTTCTTCTGAAACTTCGACATCAGTAGTAGAAAGTTCCACAAGTACAACAAAAGAGGAGTCAACTGAGACTTCAACAGTAGAATCTAGTACAATGGCGGAAGAATCTACTGTTTCTCAAGATACAGGGGTAACGTCAGAAAGCAGTATTGCAGCAGAGACAACACCTTCTTCCTCAAGTGACACAACTTATCAAGCAGGGGATTCAAGCAGCAATGCAGCAGAAACAACACCTTCTTCCTCAGCTGTAGCCGGTACGACAACGACTGTTCAAGCAGGCGAAGGTCCAAAACAAGTGGCTGAGCGTGCAGGAATCACCATTGACCAATTGTTTGAATTGAATGGCTTAGATCCAAACAACTTTATGCTTTACCCTGGTCAAGAACTAAGAATTAAATAATAATAGCCGCGCTTTGCGGCTTTTTTTTTGAGAAAAAGGAGTTATATCATGACACAAATCAGTATTGCAATCGACGGACCTGCTTCATCTGGAAAAAGCACCGTTGCCAAAATCTTAGCAAAAGAATTAAATTATATTTATACGGATACCGGTGCCATGTATCGCGCAGTAACTTATCTAGCTATTACGAATAATGTATCTTTTTCAGATGAGGAAGGACTAGTTTCACTGATCAAAAAGTATCCTATCTCTTTTTCACAACAAGAAGATGGGCAGCATGTATTCACAGCATCAAAAGACGTCACACTAGAAATCCGTCAGCCAGATGTCACAAAAGCTGTTTCAGAAGTCTCTGCTCATGGGAAAGTAAGAGAAGAACTAGTTGCTATCCAACGGAAAATAGGCGAACGCGGTGGCGTTGTGATGGACGGAAGAGACATTGGGACAGCTGTATTGCCGAATGCAGAAGTAAAAATCTTTTTAGTAGCAAGCGTAAGTGAGCGTGCAGAAAGACGATTCAAAGAGAACCAAGAAAAGGGTATCCCAACTGATCTTGAAACATTAACAAAAGAGATACAGGCAAGAGACCATTATGATTCAACAAGGGAAGTTTCTCCGCTGCAGCAAGCAGAGGACGCTGTTCGTATTGATACTACCGGCAAATCCATTCCAGAAGTCGTTGCAGCGATAAAAGCCGTCGTTTTGGAAAAGGGATATCTTCTTTTTTAAATGAAGAAAAAAACTGAAAAACAATTGTTTTTTCAAGGAAAACGAACGAAATCGCTTTATTTTTTTTGAATAATCAATTAAACTAAAAACAGTACCGTACTTACGGCAGAATGTTGGTTAGGAGGACAAGTGTTATGACAGAATTTGATCAAAATCAAGAGAACAACCAGTCAATGGAAGACGCAATGAAAAGCGTCCAAGAAGTAAAAGTTGGCGATGTTGTTAAGGGCGAAGTTTTGGTTATCGAAGACAAACAAGTAATTATCGGAATCGAAGGGGCCGGAGTTGAAGGCGTCGTTCCGGCAAAAGAATTATCAACTTTACCAGTAGAAGATATCAACGAAGTAGTGAAAGTCGGCGATGTATTAGACTTAGTTGTTATCAGTACGATCGGCAAAGATAAAGAAAACGGCAGCTATCTTCTTTCAAAACGCCGTTTAGATGCTAAAAAAGTTTGGGAAGACATCGAAAGAGATTTCCAAGACGGTAAGGTAATTGAAGCACCTGTTACAAATGTTGTCAAAGGCGGTTTAGTCGTTGACGTCGGTGTGCGTGGTTTTGTCCCTGCATCAATGGTGGAAGATCATTTTGTTGCGGACTTTTCAGATTATAAAGGCAAAACATTGAGTTTTAAAATCATTGAAATCGAACCATCAGAAAATCGTTTGATCTTATCGCACAAAGCGGTAGTTGAAAATGAAAGAGAAGAAAAGAAAAAAGAAATCCTTTCAACGATTCATGAGGGCGATGTTCTTAGCGGACGTGTCGCACGTCTTACTGATTTCGGGGCATTTGTCGACCTAGGCGGAATTGACGGTCTAGTCCATGTCTCAGAGATTTCTCATAGTCATGTAGCAAAACCAAGTGATGTGTTAGCTGTTAATGATGAAGTAAACGTTAAAGTGTTGTCTATCAACCCTGAGCAAGAACGTGTTTCCTTGTCAATCAAAGATACACAGCCTGGACCTTGGTCAGAAATCGATACAAAAGCCCCAGTTGGAGCAGTATTGGACGGAACTGTTAAACGTCTGACAAGTTTCGGTGCCTTTGTTGAAGTATTCCCTGGAGTAGAAGGGCTAGTCCACATCTCACAAATCTCACATAAACATATCGCCACACCTCACGAAGTACTTCATGAAGGCGACGAAGTGAAAGTGAAAGTATTGGAGATCCATCCAGAAGAACATCGTATTGCATTGAGTATCAAAGCTTTAGAAGAAAAACCAGCTTCAGAAGAAGAACCAAAAAATGTGGAGTCTTATGAATTACCAGAAGAAAATACTGGATTCACTATGGGAGACATTTTAGGGGATGCGTTGAAAGAAGAAGTAGAAGAAAAAGCAACCGATGATTCTGAAAAATAATTGATTTTGTATCTGTGACTGAGATGAAAGCAGCTGCTTTTGTCTCAGTTTTTCTTTTGAAAAGCGGTTAGTATTTCATTAAGGAATAAAAATACTTCGTTTAATTGACAATCTATGCTTGAAAGTTGGCATTGCATTCGTTAAACTAAGTGAGATTGGAAACTTGTGAGGAGGAAATAATATGGCAAATCCAACAATTGCAATCGTTGGCCGCCCGAACGTCGGTAAGTCTACGATTTTTAACCGCATCGCTGGTGAGCGTATCTCGATTGTCGAAGATACTCCTGGAGTAACACGTGATCGTATTTATGCAAAAGGCGAATGGTTAGGTCGAGAATTTAGCGTGATCGACACAGGCGGAATTGATCTTGGCGATGAACCTTTTATGGATCAGATCAAACATCAAGCAGAAATCGCGATTGAAGAAGCAGATGTGATCATCTGTGTCGTCAGCGGACGCGAAGGCGTGACAGACGCAGATGAGATGGTTGCGAAAATTTTATACAGAAGTAATAAACCAGTGATTTTAGCAGTCAATAAAGTAGATAATCCGGAAATGAGAAATGATATCTATGAATTTTATTCTTTAGGACTAGGCGATCCTTATCCTGTTTCAGGAAGCCACGGACTAGGAATTGGCGATATTTTAGATGAAGCAGTGAAGTACTTCTCTGAAGAGACTGAAGAAGAGGATGACGACACGATCAAGTTTAGTTTGATTGGTCGCCCAAATGTTGGTAAATCTTCTTTGATCAACGCGATTTTAGGAGAAGAACGGGTGATTGTTTCGGATATTGAAGGAACGACAAGGGATGCAATCGATACTCACTTTGTTTCTGAAAGTGGACAGAAATTCTTGATGATCGATACAGCCGGCATGCGTAAACGCGGAAAAGTATATGAAAATACTGAGAAATACAGCGTGATGCGTGCGATGCGTGCGATCGACCGTTCTGACATCGTTTTGATGGTACTGAACGCGGAAGAAGGGATTCGAGAACAAGACAAGCGAGTAGCGGGTTATGCTCATGAAGCTGGTCGTGGTGTCATTATCGTTGTGAATAAATGGGATCTTGTGAAGAAAGAAACCAATACGATGCGTGATTTCGAACAAGAGATCCGTGATGAATTCCGATATTTAGATTACGCACCGATCGTCTTTGTTTCTGCAGTGACTAAACAACGGTTGGAACGTCTTCCTGAAATGATCGAACAAGTAAGTATGAACCAGAATCTTCGTATCTCTTCTGCTGTTTTGAATGATATCATTATGGATGCTGTAGCCATCAATCCAACACCGACAGATAAAGGAAAACGGCTGAAGATCTTTTATGCTACACAAGTCGCTGTCAAACCGCCTACATTTGTTGTTTTTGTCAATGAAGAGGAATTGATGCACTTTTCTTATGAGCGTTTCTTAGAAAATCAAATCAGAAAAGCATTTACTTTTGAAGGGACATCCATTCGAATCATCCCTCGTAGAAGAAAATAGGCATTTTACCATATCAACGTTTTTTTTTCAAAAGAAAAAGATAGTTTTGTTTGTTACGTTTCTATGACTAAAAAAAGCATATGAAAATTGGTAAAAACCTTGCTATTAAGCGGTTCATATGATATCGTGATAACAGAATATTGAAGTTAATCAATATTTCTTTTTAAACTTCTGGACCACTCAGAAAGTTTTAACTAAATGATATTTCTATCATATCTCTTGTGGAGGAGGTGAATCTATCCATGGCAAACAAAGCAGAATTAATCGAAAAAGTTGCTTCAGCTACTGATTTAACTAAAAAAGATGCAACTGCAGCAGTAGATGCTGTATTTTCAACTATTCAAGATGCTTTAGCTAACGGCGAAAAAGTTCAATTAATCGGTTTTGGTAACTTTGAAGTTCGCGAACGCGCAGCTCGCAAAGGTCGCAACCCACAAACTGGTGAAGAAATCGAAATTCCAGCTAGCAAAGTACCTGCATTCAAACCAGGTAAAGCATTAAAAGACGCTGTTAAATAAGACAGTAAAAAAGCGCTTGTGGCTCTAAGGCTACAAGTGCTTTTCTTTTTATTTCCTAGCAGAAAAAGTCAATTAAGAGACAAAAATTTCGAATCCGTATGTCATACATAAAAAACACATGTATTTTATTTAATTTTTATTTATTTCCAAGTTAAGAGGTGGACTTTGCCCTTATCTTTTCTAGATTTTGCTTACTAATGGTAAAATAAAAATAAGAAGAGGAGGGATGCGTATGGAACTTGATTATCAAGTAAAAGAAGCATTGACAAAAGTGTTCTACGGAGAAACGCTTGTCAGTCAACTAAGAGCACTTTCGATCGATCAACCCATCTTGTTTTTAACAAATCAGCGTTATTATGATTTGTTTGCAGATAAGATCAACCCATTATTTGCAAATCAGGCAAATAATGACTGGTACATTTGTGCCAATACTCAATGCAATCATTTAACAGAATTGAAGAACTTGCTTGATTTCACCAAACGCTATCCCGAAAATCAATCCATGTTTGTTATCGGATTTGGAAATGAAGGGATCATGGATCTGGCAGGTTTTTTTCAAAAACATACAATCCTTGATTCATCACTTTGGCTGATTCCTGTCTCGATCCGTTCGCTGAGCCGAGCATTAACTCCACAGCGAACGATTTTGCAGCTACCGAATCGTGTCGTGCTACAAACCATCAACATGCCAGAACGCATCGTTTATGATCAAACGATCAGCGAGCGGCAAGTGGACGGAAAACAGATTGACTTTTTGACTTTTATCTGTTGCGGAATGATTTGTGATCACCGTTTTTTACAAAATTTGTATAAAAACTATCCAAATAAAAAGCAATTAACGACCCGGCCATTTGCCGGGATGATCGAAGAAATGATTTATTTTTATCAATTAGAGGCAGAAAATCTGTCGAATTATGGTAAACTATTTGAACAAGCTTTTTATCTGACTGAAAATGGACACTTGCTTTCTGCTAGTATGAAAAAATTCTTAGGGATGATGTTTCATTTCGTGTGGAATCTCCAAGCCTATCCGTTTGATTTCCAACTAAAAAATTTTTTTGTATGGCTAGACTTGCTTGGCTATCCTATCCAATGGTTGGAACAGATTTCAAAGATGGAGTATTTGGAAAAAGTCCTTTTCTTGGCAGAAAAAAGCAAAAAAATACTTGTTTTAGAAAAAATAGGTATAATAGACGGATACCAACGACCAAACGAAAAAGAATTGTTGAGAACAATGACGGTATTTCAACAAATCGTCAGCGAGATAAGAGGGAATTGAAATGAATACAAATAGCGAAAAAATGTTGCAAGCTTTATCAGATGAAGATCTGGCACAAGCACAACTCTTTTTAGAAAAAGCATTAAAGGAAGATCCAGCAGATATATTAGCTGAACTAGGGGAAGAATTGCTAGCTATTGGCTTTTTGATCGAGGCAAAACAGATTTTTGAACAATTGATCAACCAATATCCAGAAAATGACGGACTAAACATCCCGCTAGCAGAAATTGCAATCGAAGACAATGAGATTGACCTAGCTTTTGAATACTTGGAAAAAGTGGATAAGGAAAGTGATTACTATCCGCAAAGCTTATTGGCGATAGCTGATTTGTACCAAGTCATCGGGATTCCTGAAGTAAGTGAAGCAAAATTGAAAGAAGCGGCAGGGTTGCTACCGGATGAACCATTGATCCAGTTTGCACTAGCTGAATTGTATTTTTCAGTCGATCGTTTCAAAGAGGCAGCAGTAATTTATGAAACATTGTTGGCAAGTGGAATAAACGAGATGTCAGGAATCTCGATGCAAGAACGTTTAGGGCAATCCTTAAGCATGCAAGGTGAATTTGAAGCAGCTATCGCACCTTTAGAAGAAGCATTGAAAGAAGAAAAGACAGATGATCGACTGTTTCAGCTAGCTTTTACGAATCTCCAATTAAAAGAAAATCAGCAAGCAATCAACTATCTGGAAGAGCTTCGAGAAGTTAATCCACATTATCAATCATTATATCTATATCTAGGACAAGCTCTTCAAGAAGAAGAAATGGTTGAAGAAGCGCAAACAGTGTTAGAAGAAGGAATCAAAGAAAATCCTTACCAAGTTGAACTTTATCATCTAGCCTCTGAAAATGCTTTTCGTCTGCACGACAAACAGCGAGCAGAGGAACTCTTGCTGAAAGCTTTAGAAGTAGGAGATAAACAAGATGAAACATTACTTACTTTAAGCAATCTTTACTTGGATGATGAAAGATATGAAGATGTGATACAAGTGATCAATCAGATGGAAGAAACTGCTAATCCGTATGCGGAATGGAATCTAGCGCATGCTTATAATGAATTAGAAGACTTCACCGTTGCAGCTGTACACTATGAACAAGCTTATCATGAACTATCTCATGAACCAGATTTCTTGAAAGAATATGCCTTTTTCTTAAGAGAAGAAGGACAGCTAAAAAGAGCGCAAGAATTATTGACTCATTATTTAAAACTTGAACCAGGAGATATGGAGGCACTGTCATTATTAGATGATCTAACAGAGAGGTGAGAAAAATGCTAATTGATGTACGGGAAAAGAAGAATTTTTTAACGTGGATGGTCAATCATGTATCTTTTAGCCGAAGAGAAGTTTTTTGGATCTTGAATTATCTTGCCAATCATGAAGCGATTTTAAGTAATGTCCACTTTGTAGAAGGGGCAAATTTTGCGGATCGAGGTCTGCAAATCAGTGATCTATCTGTTGAAGGGGAACCAATGAAATTGTTTTTGCAGGGAAAAGAATTTACGGATACAGATCAGATTTTTCATGAGATCCGATTGAATTGGAAGAAACCCTTATATGTGGAATGTCTATTTGAGAATGCTTGGCAGACAAGAGAATATCTATCGATCTTAGAAGATAATCCATTTTCTTCTTGGGATGCTTCTGTTAGTGAAGAAGATACTGAATTGATCGAGCGATATTTTCAAGAAAAAGAAGAAGCAGCAAAACTAAATATGCTTTATGCTCAAATCGATCAAGCGCTAGAAGATGGAGATAGGGATGCTTTTTTGAAATTATCTGATGAAGTTAACCGAAAGATCCTTTTGCAGACACAAAAGAAAAGTAACCGGGTAAGTGAACATAACAATTAGTTAAAAACAGTATAGTACTAAAAAAGACAAAGGTCAGCTGGATGTGGAATCTTTCCTCATAGCCAATCTTTGTCTTTTTTCTTATAGTTTTTTCAGTAATCTTGTCTGTGGCTTCAAATAAGTAAAGCCTTGCCCTTCCACTTCATGCACATTGATGATTGAAAGGAAAGCTTTTTCGTCAATCTCGTGGACGATCCTCTTAGCTTCAGTTAATTCACTAGAGCTAACGACCATATAGATGATTTTTTTTGAATTACCAGAGAATGCGCCTTCTCCAGAAAGGAAAGTCACACCTCTTTGCAGACCGGTCATCAGTAGCGGTGCAATCTCGTCACTTTTGTTGGAGACGACAAGTAGACCTTTTGCAGAATATCCGCCATCTAAGATCGAATCAATCACGCGACTGAAAACATAGGAAACGATCAACGTATACATCATGCGTTTCAAGTCGATATAGGTTAAGGAAGCAAGCAAGACGATGATATCGAATGCCAATAGGGAACGTCCCATGGAGATGCCGTAATTTTGTTCTAAAATCCGAGCGATAATATCGCTTCCGCCTGTTGTTCCACCCATCCGATAGACGATCCCGCTTCCTACCCCTGCAACCAAACCCGCAAGTAGAGAAACGATCAGTAGATCATGCTGTAAATTAATTTCTAGCGGAACCCGTTGCCAGATCCATAAAAAGAATGACAAAGAGAGTGTACCTAGAACAGTATAGGCTAAAGGACGTTTTCCGAGGATCTTTCCCCCTAGTAAAATCAACGGGATATTAATTAATAAAGTCGTATAAGCTGGATCAATTCCGAATAAAGCTCTCAAGATCAAGGTGATCCCTGAGACGCCCCCTTCTGCTAAGTGATTAGCGATGTTCAAATAAACAAGTCCAAATGCGTAAATACTCGTTCCTATAATAATAAAAAGTACTTCTTTTACTGTTTTCCGTGTAGCCATATGAATCCCAGCTTTCAATTATGTATTTTCACAGAATCTCCATTTAGAAATTCCTTCCTAAATGTAGCACGGAAATTCGTTTTTCTCAATTGCTCTTATCTAGGATTTGCGTTAAAGTTTTGGTAAGATAGTTTTGGAGGGAAAAAGATGGATGAAAAACGTTCTTTATACAGTATGCAGCAGGAAGTAGATGAATATATCCAACAATTCAAGGTCGGGTATTTCTCTCCATTAGCTCAACTGGCTCGATTAACGGAAGAAGTAGGTGAATTGGCCAGAGAAGTCAACCACGCTTATGGAGAAAAAAGCAAAAAAGCTTCGGAACCAGATAACTCGGTAGCAGAAGAACTTGGAGATGTTTTATTCGTTACGATGATCATGGCTAATTCATTGAATATCGACTTAACTGATGTTTTTGAAAAAAATATGGAAAAATTCAATCAAAGAGACCATAACCGCTTTGAACGTAAGGACAAGTAAAAAAAAGTGGTTTGTGCTTTGAAGCTACTAAAACGGACTTATCAATCAGGCATCATGCAACTGAGTACTTATCTCAGTACAAGAAACACGCAGGAAAGGTTGGAAAAATGAAATTAAAACAATTACCTCTGGAATACCAAAAGGCAATTCCAGTTCTGAAAAAATTAGAAAATGCAGGATATGAAGCTTATTTTGTAGGTGGAAGTGTTCGTGATATCTTGCTGAACCAGCCGATCCATGATGTGGATATCGCAACAAGCGCATTTCCAGAAGAAATCAAACAGCTTTTTCCAAAAACGATAGATATCGGGATTGAACACGGGACTGTATTGGTATTAGAAAACGATGAACAATATGAAATCACTACATTTCGGACGGAATCAACTTATCAAGACTACCGCAGACCAGATCATGTAGAATTCGTTCGTTCGTTGGAAGAAGACTTAAAACGAAGAGATTTTACAATCAATGCCTTTGCTTTGAAAGAAGACGGCGAAATCATCGATTTGTTCGATGGTCTGCAAGATTTAGAAGAACAAATCTTGCGAGCTGTAGGCAATCCTCATGAGCGGTTCCATGAAGATGCCTTGCGAATGATGCGTGGGTTGCGTTTTGTCAGTCAATTAGGATTCAAATTAGAGGAAGAAACCTTCTACGCCATCAAAGAAAACCACGAGCTATTAGGCAAAATATCTGTAGAACGTATAAATTTGGAATTCATCAAGATGCTTTTGGGAAATGAACGGTCTGCAGGAATCCATGCATTCATTAAAACAGAATGTTATATTTGCTGCCCTGGTTTGAGAGAAGAAGGTGAAGCACTTTTACGTTTTGCTGAATTACCTTCCGTTCCATTGAAAGAAGAGGGTCAAGCATGGACATTATTAATCAGTCAACTGGATCTAAAAGAAAATGAAATTCGCTCCTTTTTGAAATCGTGGAAGTGTTCCAATCAAATGATCAAGGATGTCCAAGCACTTGTTCAAGGACTGCGTCAACGAAAAACTGGAGTTTTAGAACCGTTCGAATTATACTTCTTAGGCAAAAAGCATGCATTGCAAGTAGAAGAATTAATGACTTATTTTGATGAAACACCACAGATGGATGTCGTAGAAGAATCCTATGATCGTTTACCTATCAAGTCATTAAGCGAATTAGCTGTAGATGGTAAAATCTTGCTGGAAGAAAGTGGAAAAAAACCTGGTAAGTGGGTTAGTGAAGCTTTGCAATCAGCTGAAAAAGCTGTCGTAGAACAAAGAATAGAAAATGATAAAAAACAGGTTTTGGATTTTTTATCGAAAGAAAAATTGATTTAAAAAACGCTAGACTGTATCTGCTCAGCTTGGCTAGCTACTTAAACTGGGCAGATACGTCATTAGAAGAAAAAACATAAAATGTGACCACTTACATAAATTTGTGCTAAACTGAGGAAGTACAAGAATAAATTACATCATAAAGGAGTCTTTTTAATGAGTAAAGAAATGACAGCGCTAAAATTTTATTTTAGAAATGGAGAAACATGGACGATTAACCGCCGTCACATCGGCGATCTTTGGATCAAACAAATCACAACAAGTTTTGGACGGATCAACGGCAGTGAATTTGTTGAAATCCATCCATGTGCCGGATTTAAAATCGAAATTTTCCATGAGGGGGACGCAGTTGCGACACATGATATCAACTTAGGTGGACTGGAAATGGGCATGTTTAATCGTGCATTGAAATACGAAGATATCGAACGAATGGAAATCCTTTACCGCAATGGAACACCTGATCTTGTATACTTCCCATATCTAGATAAAGGAACAGAAGGATTAGACAATCAATACCAATCTACAAAAATCAGCGAAAAAACAGGTAACTTGTACATCGTGATCAACCCAGACCAACGTGTAGAAGATGTATACGGAGAATTTTTCGAATAAATTGATCTTACGCAAAAATGAGGGTGTGAAAGAGACATTCAGCCTTGAGCGATGATGAGAACTCTAACAAAGAAATTGCGACGAGTAACCGCAGGAGCGATAAGAAGTGATTTTTGAAAAATAGCTTCTCATATTTTTACAAAATCGTGCCTTATGGCTAATAGGCTGTCTCTAGAACACCATTTATTCAGAATAAGGGACTGTGACAATATTTTTGTCACAGTCTTTTCCTACGATTAGTCAAGTAAAAGGTGCA
>NZ_KV833958.1:0-3201 GCF_001837725.1 Enterococcus sp. HMSC072F02 | reverse complement strand
CTTTATTTAAAACTTTGCAACAGAACCCTTTTAACAGTTAGAACTACATTGGGGTAGGTAACTGATAAATGGCACTATCTGAAACACAGATAGTGCCATTTATCTCTATAAAAATACTGCCATTTAAATCCAAAAGTCACAACTAGGTTGAATCAGAAATGGGTAGCTGATATCACATACATCCATACGTTAGACGATGGATGGTGCTATCTCTCAACCATCATGGACCTTCATTCAAGAAAAATTATCGGTTATCACTTTGATCGTAATATGACGACTGTTATTGTAGAAAAAGCCCTTGAGGACGCTGTTTCAAATAGAAATGTTGAAAATGGGCTGATTTTGCATACCGATTTAGGGTCGCAGTATACAAGTAATGAATACGAAGAACGGCTGAAAGAATTAACTATCACCATTCCTACAGCCGTAAAGGCTGTCCCTACGATAACGAAGGAATCGAATCATTCCATGCATTATTGAAGAAAGAACATGTGTCCCAACGACCAATATATCAAACTTTTGAAGAAGCAAGGCGACAAATTTTCAGTTACGTTCAAGGATTTTATAACAACCACAGAATTCACAGTCCTTTAGCATATCTGTCTCCGGTTGAATTTTAGAAAAAGATACTGGCTGCTTAACATAAAAAATCTCTCGTAAAAAGTGTCTCAGCTATTGACTCTAATCTAAAAAGCATTGTCACATTCCAGGAGGAATGGTTCTACAAACGGATTTATGCAGCCAGTATACAATAATCGAATCTTCCTATGCATCATTGAAAAAAGAAGAGGTCTATACGACTACTTACTCAGATTTTGAAGAAGCCAAACGAGCGCTATTTAGCTACATTAGTTCGATTGGTTATCTAACTCCACAGGAGTTTGAAGACCTGTCAAGAGAGGAAATAGCATAACCATCTCTATTAAAATTTGTCCAAGATATTGACCCAAATACATATTATCTGCAATATTTACTTAATAACTGTAATTGAGATTGGAGAATTTTTAACCATATAAGTAGCATGCGAACCAAAATATCCTTTAATTCCATGCATTGATCGCGATCCAATGATTAAGATATCTGCAGATGTTGCTGGCAAAATCGTCTTAGTAATTTCCTCGGCCGGATCACCTTCTCCACTGTACAGCTGAATGTTTTTTACACCGCTATTTTCTGCATATTGTTTGTACTTTTCCAAATTAAGTAACAATTGACTTCGTTTCTGGCTCAAGTACTCAGGGTCTAACGCTTCATAAACATTCAACTCTTCAATTTCTAAAATTGAGGCAATCAGTAATGCGGCTCCAGTTTTACTCGCTTGCTTTACAGCATATTGAAAGGCTTTTTGAGCTCCTTCTGATTCATCTACCCCAACTAAAATATTTTTAAATTCATCAAATCCTTCCATAGTGCATCTTACCTTTCATTAATTAATTGATTATATTTTTTATTTCCTTTATACAGTTCAATAATTGTCCACGCTAACAGTAGTAATACTGCGACGATAATGACATAGGCAATAGAATCAGCTAGTACAAGTTGGCTTGATGTCACCTTTTCACCAAAAAAACCTTCAATTTGGCCGGGCAATCCAATCAAATTTAAATATGTCAATCCAATTACTGAACCCCATCCTAGTATCCGAATAACTATCGAATTTTTAAACTGGCTTCCCATTTCCACCTCACTATTGGTCATCATTAATAATGGTACCATCGAAAATGGTAACGCAAAAGCTAAGAAGACTTGTGAATTATTCATTAGTGTATTTAACGCTGTGTGCTCCCGAATCGTTCCTTGCCTGCTTGTAATAATTACACAGATTAACACTGGGATAACTGAAATCAAACGCGTAATTAAACGTCTTAGCCAAATTGGCATTCTCATATGAATGAATCCCTCCATAATTACTTGTCCAGTTAAAGTTCCGGTAATCGTTGAATTTTGTCCAGAAGCTAATAACGCGACTGCGAATAATGTAGAAAGAAGACCTGATTTTGCAACGGTGATTAAAATTCCGTTACTCAATGTATCCGGATTTGATAAAGCCTCATACAACCCAAAGAATGATGGATCTTTCACTGCCCCTGTTTTAAAAACAGCAACTCCCATTATGAGCAATAAGGAGTTAACAAAAAAAGCGAGAGTCAATTGAATGTTAGAATCCCATGTTGAAAATCGTACAGCATTGGCGATTTCATCTTCATCCGTACGATTTATCTTTCGAGTCTGAGACACAGCCGAATGTAGATATAAATTATGAGGCATAACGGTTGCACCAATAATTCCTAATGCACCAGTTAAAGGCGTTTGACCACCAATTGAATGTGTAGAGGAGAACGTTTCACCAGTCGGAACCAATCCTTTAAGTACATCCCCCCAATTAGGATCAGACAACGCTACTTGATAAACAAACACAAAAAGAATTACAAAAATCAAACAGACAACTATTGATTCAATTTTTCTAAAACCAACTTTCGTTAACAACAATAATAATAAAACATCAAATACCGTAATAAAGACTGCGACGACAAGCGGAATATTAAAAAGTAAATAAAGAGCAATTGATGCGCCAATTACTTCCGCAATATCTGTTGCCATAATCGCTAATTCCGTTAAAATCCATAAAATGATTCCTAGTTTTTTACTCGTTCTCGCTCGAATTGCTTGAGCTAAATCCATTTGACTAACAATTCCCAATTTAGCAGCCATATATTGTAATAGCATTGCAATTAAACTAGACATTAAAATGACCGACATTAATAAATACTGGAAGTTTTGCCCACCCGTAATCGAAGTAGACCAGTTGCCTGGATCCATATATCCCACAGCAACTAATGCTCCCGGTCCAGAATAGGCGAACAGGGTTTTCCAAAATCCTTTGCCTTTGGGTACCTCGACTGTTCCGTTAATTTCCTCTAAAGAGGGACCATTCGCATGCTGAATTAATCGAGGTTTGTGCTCTTTACCGGACTGACTTGTTGTATCTTTCAAAATATTTCCACCTTCCTTTAAAAATATCATAAGTATACACCTCTTTTTTATTAAATTAAAGCAAAATATTAGACAAACCTAAAAAAAAATAAACATTCGCCTAATTTAATATTATTTGCCTTCATTTCATTTGTATCGGAATGAATCAATTGTACACGTTAAAAATACATCTATATACCCGTGGTGCTAGTTAATTTTAATATCCTA
>NZ_KV833957.1:0-14464 GCF_001837725.1 Enterococcus sp. HMSC072F02 | reverse complement strand
GTAAAAGAAGCATGACAATTTATGACAAATCCTCGTTTTTTGTAATAAACACAGTAATTTATGAAATGAAAAGGATTACGTTTAAGAAAAACTAGTTTTTTTCATTTATTTTTACCATACATCTATATTTAAGAAAGTGTTAAGGTATATTTTTCTCTATGAAAAGTTTTTTCAGATACAAAAAAAGGAAGATTAAATGAGAATTTAATAGCGTTTCTATTAAAATTACAATCGTAATTTAAAAGTGCTTGACATTGCATGTGAAATCACTTACTTTTAGTGTGTAAAAAGATTAAATGAAGGAGCTACATAATGAAAAAGAAAATTATTGTTGGTGGGATCGTGGTTGCATTTTTATGTCTAATTGGCTTTACAGGCACGCGTTACGCAAATGAAATTATTTTGTGGGGTGGAGAGACAGATATCGATACAATCAATGAGAATCTGACACAGCTTGACCATACGTTGACAGATAAAGAGCAAACGATTACAGATCTTACCGCACAACTAGCACAAAAAGAACAGACATTGCAAGATTCAAAGGCAGATGTCCAAGAATACCAAGCAAAAGTAAATGAATTAGAAAACCAAAAAAATCAATTGGCAGCAGAAAAACAAAACTTAGAAAGCCAATTAGTCAGCAAGGATGCACAACTACAAAGCAAACAAAATGAAATCAATGCGAAACTAGACGAAATCAACCAAAAAAATGATGAAATCAATCGATTGAATGCAAATTGGACTGCAAGACTACAAGAAGCACAAGCAAAACTTTCAGAATTACAAAATACTGTAAATGGTTTGAACCAAAAAATCGCAACACTGACACAAGAAAAAGAAAATTTAGAAACTCAGTTAGCAGATACGCAAAAAAAATTAGACGAAGCAACTGCTGAAAACACAAGTTTGAAACAATATATTCAAAAGTTAGAAAAAGCAAAAGGCGAAGTGGAAGATACAGCTGATAAATCTCAACAAATCGTTGAAGAACATTTGAGTAAATAATCTTTTATGATAAGTAACCCTTGATCAGCAATGCGGCGACAGCAATTTATGCTGTTGCCGCTTTTTTGTTAATAAGTGGTCCTTCATCGTTGTAAGAAAAGTTATATGTTCTTTAAGAAAAATAGCTGGACAAAAAATTACAAGATAAAAAGTGTTTCCTCTTTACAAAAAGGAATGTATGTTCGTATAATGGTGATGAGGTGAAGGCAATGGAGAAAAAATATGGAACAGTAGATAAAATCCGTACGTTGCAGGTCAGCGCCAGACCACTGATTCGTTTTAGCTTAAATGAGGTCAATTGTTTGATTGCTTCCCATAGTTTGAACTTCCTAGCTGAAGTAGACGAAGGGATGAAACTAGTTGTTACAGGATATTACAATAATAGAAAGCAATTCGTTGTGAGATCTTATCATGTGTTAGGAAAACCAAAAATTGTGGTAGAATATGAGAAAAGTCTATACCCAAGAAAAAAGGTCCAATAAGATGAAAGAATGAACGAGAAAAAGAAAAGCGGCTGAGACAAAAATGTCCTAGCCGCTTGTTTTGAAAGAAAAATGCAGATGATGGGACTCGAACCCACACGAGCTAACGCTCACATGACCCTCAATCATGCTTGTCTGCCAATTCCAACACATCTGCCTGATATAAAACTACAGACTTACTAATAGAAAGTGGCATGTCTGCCGTTCCATCACGTCTGCATAAATAATAACACAATAATGATAGCGGGGTTTTACATAGTTGTCAAGCTCAAAAAGTGGGAGGTCTTATGAAGATGGAGAAATATGACGGAGAATTTTCAGGACTGGGGATGATCCTAGGCATATTGATTGGCCTTGCATTTGGCCGTTTTCTATTTGGGTTGATGCTGGGAATTATTTGTGGGATTGCAATGGATTGGGCAGCAAATCTATGGAATGACTATCATGACCAGTAAGTTCTCAGCGCTTCTCTGCGTTTTTTTCGATACTTATGTTTTTCCTAAATAAGTGGCAAATTTTTCTAGGATGGAGTATGATATTGAAATAGTAAATAACAAAAAATTTGGAAAGTTCTAACTTTTTGAAATGAGGGATTGGCTAAGTGATGAGAGAATTTGAAAAATCCAACAAATTAGAAGGTGTTAGTTACGACGTTCGCGGTCCTGTTCTAGAAGAAGCAGAGCGTATGCAAGAAGAGGGCATCAGTATTTTAAAATTGAATACAGGAAATCCCGCACCTTTTGGATTCGAGGCACCAAACGAAGTCATTCGTGATTTGATCATGAATGCTCGTGATTCGGAAGGCTACTCAGACTCCAAGGGAATTTTTTCTGCTAGAAAAGCAATTGTGCAATATTGCCAACTGAAACATTTTCCGAATGTGACGATCAATGATATCTATACCGGAAACGGAGTCAGCGAACTGATCACGATGTGTATGCAAGGGTTGCTAGATAATGGAGATGAAGTACTGGTTCCAATGCCAGACTATCCGTTGTGGACTGCCTCGATTGCTTTAGCTGGAGGTACACCTGTTCATTATATTTGCGATGAAGAGGCAGAATGGTATCCTGATATTGATGATATCAAATCAAAAATAACGAGTCGGACAAAAGCGATCGTCATCATCAATCCTAATAATCCTACTGGGGCACTTTATTCAAAAGAATTATTAGAAGAAATAGTTGAAGTAGCCCGACAAAACAACCTGATTATTTATTCTGATGAAATCTATGACCGCTTAGTGATGGATGGCCTAGAACATATTCCGATTGCTACATTAGCGCCTGATTTGTTCGTTATTACGCTGAATGGTCTATCTAAGTCTCATCGTGTGGCAGGCTTTCGAGTCGGCTGGATGGTCCTAAGCGGAGATAAATCACACGTCAAAGGCTATATAGAAGGGCTGAATATGTTGTCTTCCATGCGTTTGTGTTCTAACGTCTTGTCTCAGCAAATCATCCAAACGGCGCTGGGCGGTTATCAAAGTGTTGATGAGCTGCTCCTGCCAGGCGGAAGGATCTATGAGCAAAGAGAATATATCTATAATGCAATCAATGATATTCCTGGTCTTTCAGCTGTAAAACCAAAAGCTGCTTTTTATATATTCCCTAAAATCGATACAAAACGATTCAATATTTTGGATGATGAAAAATTCGTCTTGGACTTTTTACATGAACATCATATTCTGCTCGTGCACGGTGGCGGATTCAATTGGAACCAACCAGATCATTTTCGGATCGTCTATCTTCCTAAAATGGATGATTTGAAACAAACGGCTAAGAAAATGAGAGAATTTTTAGCGACATATCGACAAAAGTGACTTTAAAAAAAGCAAATTTTCCAGAAAGAGAGCCACAGACAAATATACTGAGGCTCTCTTTCTAATGGAGATCTCTTAAATAACTAAAGTCATATTATTTAGTTGCAAGTCTTTTCTTGAAGTTTGCGACTTCCTAAAGTAAAATACGGATAGAATGCGAATACGCATATTTTGGGGAGGATACTTATGGAAACGTTAATCGAGTCCTTTGGCACGATCATTAAAGAGATTCGAAAAGAACAAAAAATGACGCAAAAGATGCTTTCGCAAGATATTTGTTCACAAAGTGTACTAAGCCGGATCGAAAATAATGAGGAACTGCCAAATGTATTGGTGATGATGCAGATTTGTCAACGGCTAGGAGTAACGATTGATCATGTGATGAATCTCTCTCGAAAAACTACTCGGACAAACGATAAATTATTTGAACTGTTGGATAGTTGTTTCCAAAAACGTGATTATCGCAAGTTAGAACAAGTACTAAAATCTTCTGATATTTCTGAGAATCTGTATCAAGCAACTGACTTTCAACGATATTATTATTATCTCGGTGTTTGTGAATTCACGTTGCGTCAAAATATTTCTCAGTCTCTTTATTATTTAAAAGAAGCATTAAGCTACTCTAGCCAAAAAGAAAGAATCCATGTTTCTGACACAGAAATACAACTGATTAGTTGTATCGGAAAAATATATGGTGTGGCAGGAAAAACTGCTGAAGCCCGCTACTATTTGAGTCGAAGCATCCAACTGCTGCATCAATCAGCTGATGAACGATCAAAAAGTGAATTTTCGCAAATTTTTTATAATTATGGAAATTTCTTATTCCATCAAAATGAAATTGACGAAGCACTAGAGCAGGTGAACCAAGGAATCTATTGGGCTCAAGAGAAAAATAGTTACTATTATCTCAATGATTTATTTGTGCTTAAGAGCTTGATATACAAGCGTAAAGAAGAACCAGAAAGAGCAGCATTTTATGAAGGATTGGCACAAGCTGTGAAACAAATTTCAAAAAGTCTATAAATGGTGTAGACCATTCTTGACTTCTTCTCTAAATAAGAGTACTTTAGAGGTAGAAAAACAAAGGGAGAGAATAGAATGAGAACTTTTATCTATGCTGACAAATTCTTTTTAGCGTCAGGCGTCAAAAATGCAGGCTATCTTGAAATTACCGATGGGCTTTTTGGTGAATACACCAAAGAACTACCTGAGGGAGAAGTCAACATCATTGACCAAAGCGGCAAATGGATTGCTCCTGGTTTGGTAGATACACATATTCACGGCTATATGAATCATGATGTAATGGACAACGATGCAGAAGGTATCAAAGTGATGTCTGAAGGTCTATTATCTTGTGGAGTGACTTCATTTTTACCAACAACATTGACGTCAAGCAAAGAACGTTTAAAAGATGTAGCTGAGACAATCGGCAAAATGTATCAGGAAGCACCAGGAGCTAAAATCAAAGGAATCTATTTTGAAGGTCCTTTCTTCACAGAAGAACACAAAGGGGCACAAAACCCAAGTTATTTCGGTGATCCTGATTTGGATACTTTCCATGAATGGCAAGAAGCTTCAGGCGGTTTGATCAAAAAAATTGCTTTAGCACCGGAACGTCAAGGTGTAGAAGAGTTTGTCAAACAAGTGACTGAAGAAGGAGTAGTTGTTTCTCTAGGGCACAGTAATGCTACGCTAGAAGAAGCGCAAAAAGCTGTTGAAGCAGGTGCCAGCGTGTTTGTCCATGCTTTCAATGGGATGCGCGGATTGAATCATCGCGAACCAGGTATGGTAGGTGCGTTATTATCTTTAGAACATGTCTTTTCTGAATTGATTTGTGACGGACATCATGTACATCCAAATGCGGCAGGAATTCTAATGGAAAAAGCAGGACATGAGCATGTTGCTTTAATTACAGACTGTATGATGGCCGGTGGGATGCCTGATGGAAATTACAATTTAGGTGAATTTCCGGTAGTAGTAAAAGAAGGAACGGCACGTTTGGAATCTGGCAACTTAGCTGGAAGTATCTTGAAATTGAAAGAAGCAATTAAGAATGTCGTGGATTGGGGACTTGCAACACCAGAGCAAGCAGTCATGATGGCTAGTCTGATTCCAGCAATCAGCTGTAAAATCGATGACACATGTGGAAAAATCGCTCAAGGACGCGACGCAGACTTTATCGTATTGAACCCTGATATGACATTGGAAGCAACTTATCTAGATGGTGTGGAACGCTTCCACGCATAATATAATCCAAGATAACCTTAAAACGAAACTTCTCAAGTTTGGTTTTAAGGTTTTTTTGTGTTCTAATGAATATCACTTTACATAAGTTTCAAAAGTTTCTTTAATTCCTTATTGTTCAATAGTTAACAATATAAAGATAAAATAAAAAATGTTAATACGTATTAGCTAAATAAAAGCATTTTTTATTGTGAAAAAATGAACAAAAATAGGAGGGGAAAGATGAACTTATTTGATATTTTCCGATCGACTTTGACAGATATGTCGATTGTTAGTGCAATTACTTCAACAGTTTTTATTATATTATTAGGGTTTATTTGTAGAAAAAAGGAAATTTTTTCTGAATCTGTTGGAAAAATCCTATCGAAAGTTGTCTTAACAGTGGCTCTACCAGCACTTGCATTTCGAGCTTTCATGCAAGATATCAATACAGAACTCTTGATGCAAGGAATTAATGTGTTGATTTGGGGGTTAGTTATTTATATTATTCTTATTCTAGTTTCAAGACCTTTTTTCTTAAGTTATAAAGGGGATAAGCAATCAACGTTGCGTGTCCTGACAATCTTTGGTTCTACGACCTTTTTCGGGACACCAATCGTCAGTGCGATTTATGGACCGGTCGGCGTGATGTATTCCTCAATTTTCAACATTGGTTATCGGATCTTTTTGTATTCTTATGGATACATAAAAATGAGTGGCTTGAAGATGGAAGCCAAAAATATCAAAGCGATGTTCGTTAATCCAATCATCATCGCTACTTTTGCCGGCCTTTTCATTTGGCTTTTCCAAGGATATCTTCCACAAGTGTCAATCACAGGTGCAGAAGGAGAGATAAGCCAAGTAGCGTTTTTGCGAATTGACCAGACAGCACCTTGGCTATTTCAGCCAATGGATTATTTAGCTGGTTTAAGTTCGCCATTGGCATGGCTAGCAATCGGCGCAACATTAGGTGAAGTAAGTTTCAAAAAAGCTGCTTCTGAAAAAACATCATGGTATTACAGTTTAGTCAAAGTGGTATTTGTACCTGCGTTGAATATCGTGATTTTAGCAGTTTTGACGGCAACAAATATTCTACCGGTCAATTTTGAAGCACTGGCAACGATTGTTATTATGATGGCTACACCAGCCGCAACTGTGGCAGCAGCCTATGCTATCAGTTTTGATAGGGAGGCACTTTTAGCCTCTAATGCATCCTTACTGTCAACTATTTTTGCTGTAGTACTGACACCTGTATGGATCGTTGTATTGCAAATGATTCACGGCATAGGTTTGTTTTAATAGGAAATGGAGGAGGAAAGTATGAGAATCGCATGTTATGGTGTTCGTCCGAATGAGATCGATTTTTTTGAGCAATTGAATGTTTACCATTATGAACTGAGTCTTTATGAAGAACTACTGACGCATGACAATATTGAATCAGCTAAGGCCCATGACGCTGTACTGCTGAGAGGAAATTGTATAGCAGATGAGATCAATCTTGCAAAAATGCAGAAATATGGGATTCGCTATGTTTTTACCCGAACTGTGGGAGTCAATCATATCAATCTACAAGCGGCAGCTGATTTTGGTATGACAGTAGCCCGTGTACCATCATATTTGCCAAATGCTATAGCAGAATTATCTTTGACTTTTGCCATGATGCTTTTGAGAAATACAGCGTATACGACGATCCGAACATCTTTCAAAGATTTTCGAGTAGATGAACAAATGTTTAGCCGTGAAATCAGAAATTGCACAGTAGGTATCATAGGAACAGGCAGAATAGGATTGACGGAAGCGGTTTTGTTTAAGGGGCTAGGAGCCAAAGTAATCGGTTATGATATCCATCAGACAGAAGCTGCTAAAAAAGTATTGACGTTTCACTCACTCGAAGAATTGTTAGCAAAAAGCGATATCGTCAGTATCCATGTACCTCACATCCCAGGTGAAAACGATCAAATGATCAATGAAGGATTTTTGGCTCAAATGAAAAGAGGCAGTATCTTGATCAATACAGCTCGTGGAGAGCTTCAAGATAATGAAGCTATTTTAAGAGCTTTGAAAAGCAATCATTTAGCTGGTTTTGCAACCGATGTTTTTGCAAATGAAACAGATGTCTTTTTCCGATCCTTCAAGCCATGGGAGACGATTCCAGATCCTGCTATCCAGCAACTAGTAGAATTATACCCTAGAGTTCTTATAACCCCTCATGTAGGTTCAAATACAGATGAGGCATTGTCAAATATGATTTCGACAAGCTTCGAGAACTTCCACGAAATAATAGAAACTGGAAAAACGAAAAATGAGGTATCTCTTCCTAAAGCGCGTCAATTAAAGTAAGGAAACATGGGCACTCATCACTAATACTAATATGTTTAAAAATAGAGGTTGTGAAAAAGCTGCTCTGCATCAAGCAGTAAGAACAATCAGATAAAAATAGCACTCTATATTTTTCATCTGATTGGGATTAGTGCCGTAGATGCAAGCTTTTGAACACCGTTTATTCGGAAAAAAGGCTGTGACAAGACTTTTGTCACAGCCTTTATTTAGTATTAGATAACTCGATGACTCAACAATAATCCGTGAGTTTTTTCCGCCCCTTCTTTGTCAATTCATAACAGGTTAGTGGTCGGCCAATCTCCAAATATCTGATTCTTTCATTCAGTATATCTTGTTCCACCAAAAAATTTAAATATTTCTTGACGGAGATACGTGAAAGTGCACTTTTTTGAGCCAGTTCTTTTGTTGAAAAAATAGTCTCTGCTTTTAGGATAGATGCACAGATTTTTTTTAAAGTCAGTTTTGACAGACCTTTAGGCAAATCAATGAATGAAGGTGCTTCGTGAATGGGAGTAGTATGGTTGAATACTTGATCGATCAATTTCTGATCTGCTTTTTCAGTCGTTTGGATCGTCTGAGAGAAAGCAAGGTATTTTTCAATCGCCAACTGGAAACGTTGCAAAGTGAAGGGTTTGATCAAATAATCTAAGGCACCATATCGAATCACATTTTTTATGGTTTCGATATCATCTGCAGCGGTTATCAAGATCACTGGGATATCATTTCCTTGCTGTCTCAGCCAAGATAAAAAATGGATACCACTTTCGCCAGGCATATATACATCAAGCAACAGCAGATCTGCGTTTTTTTGTCTGAAATATTTTTTTCCTTCTTCTACATTTCTGAAACTTTCGATTACGTTCATATTAGGTATACTTTCCACAAACGTACGATTCAATTCTGCAACCATTGGATCATCTTCAATTATTAAGACATTTGTCATCATTTTGATCTTCCTTTTTTGGTAATTCTAGATAGACGATTGTACCGCCATTTGCTTGTTTGGAAAATTCTAAGATCCCACCGTGACGTTTGACAATTGAATGGATGATATTCAACCCATATCCACGATTGATTCCTTTCGTCGAAAAACCTAGCGTAAATATTTTTTCTGAGATTTCTTCTGATATTCCGACACCGTCATCGCAGACGGTCACGATGAATACTTCCGCTTCTGTGTCATATTTTAAATGGAGCCGAACCTGTCCGTTTCTTTCAGGCATTTGAAGTACGGCTTCTTTAGCATTATCAAGTAAGTTCCCTAACACTTGCAAAAGTGAATGGATGGAGTCGTCCATCTCCATTTTAGGGATAAAAGAATCGCTTTCTAACAACATTTCAACAGATTGTTCTTTGGCTTCATTTATTTTGCCTAATAAAAAACCGGCAATCGCAGGGACTTTGATCAGATTTGAGACTTGACCGATCTCTTTTTTATAATTTTGATTTAGCTGTTGGATAAAATGGGTGACTTCTTCATACTTCTTCAAGTCAATCAAGCCAGAAATGACGTGAAGTTTATTCATAAATTCATGAGTTTGGGCTCTCATAGAGTTTATGTATTGTTTCGTCCCTCCGAGCTCCTCCATTAATTTCATTACTTCTGATCGATTTCGTAAAGTTGCGACTGCTCCTAAAAAACGGTCATTGCTAAAAAGAGGTGTAACGCTAGAAATAGTTTCTATCCCATTTAAATACATGGATTGAGTCCGAACAGTCGTTTGATGATCGATTGTCTCTTTAAACAATACGTCATATAGATTATCGCTGATTTTTTTTCCTACTTCGAAATCCGACAGCCGTTTTGTTTGATAGAAAATATTTTTTGCAGGTGTATTGATCAAGAGGATAGTTTTATCAGAAGAGATGGCCAGTATTCCTTCATCTACTTCATTTTCGATAATCGTTTTTTCGCTTAACTGTTCCGCTATTTCTTGCGGTTCAAGTCCAAGCAGTACTTTTTTCATTTTTTGGGCAAGAAAAACGGCGCCTATGATGCCTACGATAAGCCCGATGATCAATGAAAAAACAATCATTTTTTGTCCATCTTTGACCTGATTGTCGATCGTGTTGTTCGTCAAGCCAACACAAACTGCACCAATAATCTCTTGATCATAATAAATAGGGACGAAATAACGGAAGCCGAACCCTAACATTCCTTCTTTTTCAGAGAAAAATTCTTGTCCTCCAATCACTTTTTTCACATCTTCATGACTTGAGAAAGGAAGACCGATGTAACTTGGGTCTGCATGAGAATATCGAATGCCTTCAGGGTCCATGACAACAATAAAATCTAAATTCGATGCTACCATGATTTCATTTGTGATTCCTTGAATCACATGTGTCGGATCACCAGTCTGAAGCTTTTTTTGGATGAGTTTATCGCTGGCAACGATTTTAGCGATACTAGAGATTCTATCTGACACACTCGATCGGTTCATCGAAAGAATAAAATTCCTAATCAATATGGCAGAAACAATCAAAGAAACGAATGTGGAGAAACAAACGACAAGAATGATCGTATTTTGGAGCTTTAATGGTTTTTTCTTAAGGAAAGGAAACATAGGCTACCTCGAAAGAATTTATTGTGAAAATTTTAACATGAAAAACAAAAATTAACAAATTGGCATTGATAAATAGATGCTTTCTATGAATAAATACCTTTGAATTGGTGAAAGAAGCTATACAGAATTTTCAAACATTGGTATGATAGACGTAGAAATGGAAGGAGGCGTGTATATGATAGGGGGAATCGCACTTGAGACGATTTATTGGTATACATTGCTGATTTGTGCGGGGTTGGCAGTTCTTTTGATTATTTTTGGAGATGTCTTCGATTTTGATGGCCCACTTGATCCAATGCTTATTATACCCTGGCTAACTTTTACAAGTTTGTTTGGTTTTCTTGGTGAGCGTCTAACGGATCAATCCTCTTTATTTTTATTTATTGCCAGTGGAGCCATATCGACAGTTTTGGTATTTTTGCTTAATTTCTATCTATTGATGCCGATGAAACATGCCGAATCAACGATGTCGTCTTCTGAAAAGACTTTGGAAGGGCAAGTAGCTGTTGTGATCACACCAATCCCTGTACGGGGCATGGGAGAAATCCAATTAAAAAGTGTTACCGGTTCCATCAGTCGTCCTGCTTGTTTCTACAGCCCCCAAGAACAGATAGCGGAGCGGGGAACGAAAGTATTGATCATTGAGATCAAGGAAAGAATCTGTTATGTCATGCCTTATGAAAGCATGATAAAAGCTTAAAGGAGCGTATGTTAAATGGGAATACCAATTGTTTTTATCGCGATCGCAATCGCAGCGTTGATTTTGCTGATGCTACTGATCGTCTTTGTAGCGAAGTACCAAACAGCAAAACCAGATGAAGCGTTGATCATCAGTGGAAGTTATTTAGGAAGCAAAAATGTACACAAAGATGAAAGTAACAACAAAATCAAAATCGTGCGAGGAGGCGGAGCGTTCGTCTTGCCGGTTTTCCAACGTTCGAATCGAATCAGTCTATTATCCAGCAAATTGGACGTTTCTACTCCAGAAGTGTATACAGAACAAGGTGTACCGGTGATGTGTGACGGTACTTCGATCATCAAAATTGGTTCTTCTGTAGAAGAGATTGCTACAGCAGCAGAACAGTTTTTAGGTAAGACTAGAGAAGAATTGGAGAATGAAGCAAGAGAAGTATTGGAAGGTCACTTACGCTCGATTCTAGGTTCTATGACTGTAGAAGAAATCTACCAAAATCGTGATAAGTTCAGTCAAAGCGTACAAGAAGTCGCTTCTGTAGACCTTGCAAAAATGGGATTGATCATTGTTTCTTTCACTATCAAAGAGGTCAGAGACAAAAATGGTTATCTCGACTCTTTAGGGAAACCAAGAATCGCCCAAGTCAAAAGAGATGCAGATATAGCAGAAGCAGAAGCTTTAAAAGAAACGCGTATCAAAAAAGCTCAAGCAGAAAAAGAATCACAAGCAGCTGAATTACAACGACAAACAGAAATTGCAGAATCATTGAAAGAAAAAGAATTGAAACTAGCAACCTACAAACAAGAACAAGATGTTGCTAAAGCGAAAGCAGACCAAGCCTACAACTTGGAAAGTGCCAGAGCACAACAACAAGTAATCGAGCAAGAAATGCAGATCAAAATCATAGAACGTCAAAAACAAATCGAATTGGAAGAAAAAGAAATTACACGTCGAGAAAAGCAATATGATTCGGAAGTGAAGAAAAAAGCAGATGCCGATCGTTACGCTAAAGAACAAGAAGCACAAGCTCAAAAAGTCAAAGAAGTGACCGAAGCCGAAGCCGAACGTTTCCGTGTGGAAGCACTAGCAGAAGCAGAAGCCAATAAGACAAGGTTAGCTGGACAGGCAGAAGCAGAAGCAGCATTAGCAAAAGGAAAAGCAGAAGCCGAAGCAAAACAAAAAATTGCCAATGCCTTCAAGGAATATGGCGAAGCAGCTGTCTTGAGTATGGTTATCGATATGCTACCGCAATTGATGCGCGAAGCAGCACAGCCGCTAGGAAATATCGAAAAAATCTCTGTTGTCGATACAGGAAACAGCTCAGGAGAAACCAGTGGAGCGAACCGAGTGACAAATTATGCCACAAACTTGCTTTCTACTACTCAAGAAACATTAAAAGCGACAACAGGACTTGACTTGAAGGAAATCGTAGAGAATTTGTCGACACGTGGGACTACTAGCCAAGTAAATATGTATGAAGCGCCAAAAGAGGCAGAACAACACGCGATGAAGGAAGAATAAAGTAGTACACTTCACCGATCAATAAAAAATGGAGGAAGACTTTTCAAGTTCTTCTCTCCATTTTTTATGTTATTTCAAAAGAAAATCAGTCCTCGCTATTTTTCTTTTGTTTTTGGATCTTAGCTTCTATCTCTTGTAAACTTGTTCGCAGCAATCGTTCTTTCTTTTGGAGTTCGACCAAATCTTCTGATAGTTCTTCCTTCTTTTCTGTTTCAGGCGGACGAAGAAAGAAATTGATACCAATCGCAATGAATGTTCCTATAAAAGTATCTAGTACTCGTTGGATCGCGTACAAAGCAGATTCACCTTGAGGGATACTCAATGCAATCAGCAATAACGTAGCGATTGCGGAAATGATGCCAGAATTATTGTTGATGCCATCTGACACGACAATTACAATAATTACTAGAATAGGAAGCAGGATCAATTCTACCAAAAAATCATTGTGAAAATAGCTTTTGACAAAAAAATAAATGATAGCTAGTGTACCACCTAATGTGTTGCCAATGATCCTAGATTTTCCAAAAGAAACGGTTGTAGTCAAGTCCTGACGCAAAGAAAAAACAGCAGATAATGCAGCAATCATTGGGATTCCTCGTTGAGTCAAATGAAAAAACAAGATACATAAAAAAACAGCTAAGGCACTTTTGATCGTACGCATACCTAGTCGAAAACGGCCAAATTGCATAGAGATTCTCCTTTTTGGTCTTTTTACTATCATACCTAAACTTTTGTCTGATAGCTAGTTTTTCATTATTCAAGTATAATTAAAATAAAAAAAGGGGGAAGTAAATGCGTATAGGAATGCGAACAGTCAAAACAGTGATCAGTGTCTTCTTTTCGATGGTCACAGCGGGTAGCTTATCGCTGTTGTATTGGCCAGCAGCAGGAATCATTGCATTATTGAGTGTGGGAAATACAAAACGCTCTACATTGCGTACAGGGATGAATCGAATCGCAGCCTTTATACTAGCTACAGCAACAGCGCTGTTCAGTTTTTTTGCTGTTGGGTATACTATTTTTGGCTTCAGTCTTTTTTTATTCCTGTTCATCCCGCTTGCCTCTCGCTTCAAATTAACTGAAGGAATCGTCGTAAATTCGGTTTTGGTCACTCATTATTTAGTGGAGGAAAACATGTCTTGGCAGCTGATCGGCAATGAAGCGGGTTTAATGGCGATTGGATTAGTATTTGCTTTGCTTGCGAATGTCTATATGCCAGATCGTACGAAACAGCTGAAGGAAAACCAAATACAGATCGAAAAAGAATTTCGGAATATCTTGAGACAAATGGCAGAATTTCTTTTATCGGAAAATAAAGGAGATGTGCAGATCAAATGCGAACATTTGCTGACATTCATTCGCGAAAGCCAAGAAGATGCCAGAGAACATCAAGAAAACTACTGGCTCAGACAGCCGCTATACTATGAAACTTATTTCTCTATGAGACGAGCACAGGTCAATGTGATTAAAGACATGTTGGAAAATCTAAAGCGGATCCAACAACCCGCTTATTATGGAAAACATATCTACGGTTTATTGATTTATACGGCAGAAACATTTTCAGAGTCAAATGATGGCAGACAAATCTTAGCACGTATTGAAGAAGTTTATGTATTGTATCGGCAAATGCCTCTGCCGACTAGCCGCCCTGAATTCGAGGACCGAGCAGAATTGTTCCAGTTTTTGCAGTCTTTTAAAAGTTTTATTGAAATCAAGGCAGAATTCTCCCAACAAAAAATCAAAAAATAGAGGTTTTGAATTCAGCTAATACTTAGGTCAAAGCGCTGATTTCACAACCTCTTCCTTAAACGGT
>NZ_KV833956.1:0-271 GCF_001837725.1 Enterococcus sp. HMSC072F02 | reverse complement strand
CACCGAACTGTGAAGTATCTTAACAATTTAATAGAACAAGACCATCGACCTATTAAACGACGAAATAAATTTTATCAAAGTCTCCGTACAGCCTCTTCCACGATTAAGGGCATGGAGACCATTCGAGGAATATATAAAAAGAACCGAAGAAATGGAACGCTCTTCGGCTTTTCGGTGTCTACTGAAATCAAGGTATTAATGGGAATAACAGCCTAAGATATTTGGAGTTCAGAGAGGGCGCGTTTGATTTTCAAACTTCGCAACAGAACCA
>NZ_KV833955.1:0-13141 GCF_001837725.1 Enterococcus sp. HMSC072F02 | reverse complement strand
CCGCAGATGCAAGCTTTTGAACACCGTTTATCCAAAAAAATGGACTGCGACACGACTTTTGTCACAGTCCATTCGTGCGTTTTTCTGCCTTCCCAAAAGGTTGACAGTTTCTTAACTCTTTTCTTATTTTTTCTATTCAATCAAATAACTCATTTTATATACATCTAAAAATTCACCTAAATCTGTTCTTGCCCCTCTAGGCATGACCGCTTCGATTTGGAAACCCATTTTCTGGTAAAGGTGTACGGCTCTTTCATTACGAACTTGAACATCCAGCTCCAATCGAAAAAGTACACCCATTTCCTTCGCCCAATTGATGATTTCTTCTAGCATAAGAGTACCTAGTCCCATTCCCCAATATTCCTGCAGGATACTGATACCGACTTCTCCCACGTGAGATAAACGAAATTGACTGTCTGCTTTGACTGATGCTGTTCCAACAATCGTCCCCTCATTGAGAGCAAGCAGCAATAAATTATTGTTGCTTTCGTACATATAACCCAACTCTTCTGATAAAGTTTCTGGGGGTAAAAGAAGTTCAGCTTCATCTAAAGCTAAAAATTCTGTCTCGCTATTGACTTGTTCCATCATCGAAAGAATATCTTTTGCATCATCTGGCACTGCTTCCCGCAAGATGATTCCAATTTCTTCACTCATGGTTTTCAACCCATTTTTCTAGGATTCGCTGTTTGAATGTTTCACTTTGTTCACCATATGAGACTAATTTCACATAACGCTTTTCTAAATCTGTATCACTTTTTTCTAAAATCAGTTCCAAATAATCTTCTGGCAGTGCTTCTTCTAATAGATTTCCCCATTCGACAACGGAAAGTCCATCTCCTTCAAAATATTCATCTAACCCTAAGTCAGCTCCGCTAGCTGCTACCCGATAAATATCCATGTGATACAACGGAATCCTGCCTTGATTATATTCTCTGATAATCGTGTATGTCGGACTTTTGATCATTTGCGTTATTCCCAGTCCTTGGGCGATACCTTTCGTCAATGTTGTTTTACCCGCACCTAGATCACCAGTCAATATCAGATTATCACCTGGCATGGCGGAATGACCAATTGCCTCTGCAAATTGTTCTGTCATTGTTAATCCTGATAGTTCGATCATTTTTCATCTTCTCCCGCTCTTCTTTCTTTTTGCCAGTATATCGCGTAATGAAGTTTTTTTAAAGAAAAAAACGAACTAGTCAAGAACAGCAGCTGCCGTTTTTGGACTAGTCCGTGTGTATTTGTTAATCAATCAATGTTTGTGCTGCTGTGATAATCGATAATTTATATACGTCTTCTTCATTTGCTCCACGAGACAAATCAGAAACCGGTTTGTTCAAACCTTGCAAGATTGGTCCGATTGCTTCAAAGTTACCGAAACGTTGAGCAATTTTATAACCAATATTTCCTGATTGCAATTCTGGAAATACAAAGACTGTTGCTTGACCAGCTACTTCTGAATCTGGCGCTTTCAGTTGTGCAACTGAAGGAACATAAGAAGCATCAAATTGCAATTCGCCGTCGATCAAATATTGCGGTGCTAGTTTTTTAGCGATTTTAGTGGCTTCAACTACTTTGTCTACTTCTGGCGATTTCGCTGAACCTTTTGTCGAGAAGCTCATCATCGCCACTTTTGGTTCGATATCGAACAGTTCAGCTGTTTTTGCAGAATCTACAGCGATTTCTGCCAATTCTTGTGCAGTTGGATTCACATTGATTGCACAATCAGAAAAGACGTATTTTTCTTGGTCTCTTCCACGTACCATGATCATCGCACCACTTGTCCGACTGACACCAGGTTTTGTTTTGATGATTTGAAGTGCTGGACGAACAGTGTCACCAGTCGAATGGATTGCTCCAGAGACCATGCCGTCTGCAACACCCATATACGTAAGCATCGTGCCAAAGTAATTCACATCTTTTAAAATCTTTTCTGCTTGTTCTTTGGATGCCTTTCCATTTCTACGTTCGACAAAAGCATCTACCATTTCATCCCACTTATCGTAAGTATCAGGACTAATGATCGTAAAGCTAGATGTTTTGATTCCTCTGGCATGTGCTGCATTTCTTATTTCTTCTTCGTTTCCTACTAAAATGGGTTCCACCAGTTCTTCTGCTTTCAACCGGGCAGCTGCACCTAAAATTCGAGCATCAGTAGCTTCCGGGAAAACGATTTTGATCCCACGGCGAACAATCTTAAATCTTAAACTATCAAACAATTCCACAAGATGACCTCCAGACGTTTTTATATGTATTATCATACACTATTCCATAAAAAAAGAACAGTTTATTTTATCTGTATCAGTCAAAAATGCCGGAAAAATGAAGTTTTTCACATATATGGCAAACTGCGCTATAACAGGAAAGCGCTGTTTTATTACACTGTTTCAGGCAGCTGCCAATCAATCGGTTCTTCTCCTAACGCAAGGAGTGCATCATTCGTTTTCGAGAAGGGTTTGGAACCGAAAAAGCCACGGCTTGCAGATAGCGGACTGGGATGTGGAGATGTAATGATGATATGACGGCTCTTATCAATCATTTTGATTTTTTCTTGCGCCGGTTTTCCCCACAAGATAAACACGATTGGTTTTTCTCGTTCATTTAATTTTTCAATGATCGTGTCTGTTAATCTTTCCCAACCTTTCCCGCGATGTGAATAAGCTTGCCCTTCCCGAACAGTAAGAACAGTGTTGAGTAAAAGGACTCCCTGTTTAGCCCATGATACTAGGTTTCCATGTTGAACAGGTACGATACCAAGATCATCATGAAGCTCCTTGTAGATATTTCTTAAAGATGGCGGGATCTTCACGCCGGGCTGCACAGAAAAAGATAATCCATGAGCTTGGTTTTCTCCATGATAAGGATCTTGTCCTAAGATCACTACTTTGACTTCTTCATAAGGAGTCAATTCCAACGCTTCATAGATATGATACATATCTGGATGGATCTTTTGGGTCGCATATTCTTTCTTTAAAAATTCTCTTAGATGCAGATAATAATCTTTTGAAAATTCTGAGGACAAAACTTCTTGCCAACTGTTATGAATGATTTCTTTCAAAACCTCCACCTCCTAATAAAAAGAATAACTCACATTTTCTTCAATCACAAGGGACAATCTTCCCCCTCAGCACTTGATTAATATGGTAAACTAGGAACAAGAAGCAGAAAGGAACGATAATCATTATGATCAAATTAATTGCATCAGATATGGATGGCACATTATTAGATGCCCATATGAGTGTTTCTCCTGAAAATGCCGAAGCAATACGTTTTGCAAACGATGCCGGTGTTGAGTTCATGGTCGCTACTGGACGAAACTATCAAGAAGCTCGCGCCGCTTTGGATGAAGTAGGAATCGATTGTGCGATGATCACTTTGAACGGGGCACAAGTATTTGATAAAGAAGGAAATTCCTTGTTTACCGTATCCATCCCAAATAATCAAGCAACCTCTGTTTTGGATATTTTAGACGCTAACGGTATTTACTATGAAGTAGCAACCAACGATGGTCTTTATTCTGAAAATCAAGCGAAGCGGATCGAAAGCTTTGCTTCCATGGTCGCTACCCATTTACCTCACCTTACGTATAAAATGGCGATTGCCATGGCCTCAGCTAAGCTGGAGTTATTGCACATCACATATGTGGACAGTATTCGTACCATTTTAGAAGAAAAGAATCTGGAAGTCTTGAAAATCATCTGTTTTCATACAGAAGGACCTGCTGTGTTAGGACCAGTTGGTAAGCAGATTTCTCTTTTAGGCGATTTAGCTGTCACTTCTTCTGGTCAAAACAATATTGAAGTGAACCATAAAAACGCTCAAAAAGGGATTGCCGTTGCCCATGTCGCACATGAGCGTGGCATTTCTTTAGAAGAAGTCATGACGATTGGTGACAATTTCAATGATGTCAGCATGCTGCAAGTGGCGGGAGTCAGTTTTGCAATGGGAAATGCAGAAATCGAAGTAAAAGATTATGCCAAATATACAACGGACACGAACCTTGAATCTGGCGTAGGAAAAGCCATATTGCGCGCGATTGCAGAAGACTTATAGTTTTATCTAGAAAAGAGGGATATAGATGTCAGAATTTTTCATTCAGGAAAAACAGCTTGGACGTGCAACTCGGACAATCGTCAAAAACGAAAAAGGGCATTCCCTGTTTTTGATGGTTGGTCGCTGGGGAACAAAGGGCGATGCGTTGTCTCTTTATGCCATGAATGGCGATCTTGTTGCCCACATCAAGCAAATAAGCCTGACATTCGGTACGCGTTTTGAACTGTATAAGGAGTTCGAAAAAGTGGGAACCATGCAGAAAATATTCAATTGGCCCGGTGATTTTTATTATATTCGTAGGCTTCACTGGACAGTCCAAGGTGATATCTATAATCATCAATATCAAATCCATCATTTCAATCAACAAATCATGAAGATGGATAAAGCTACGCTTTTTTCAGGAGATTACTATGTACTGGATATCTCAAATGATGAAGATGCTCCTGTTTGTATTTGTATTGCTGCGGTTTTAGATTACTGGCTTTACCGTAAAGACAAAAGTCGCGATAAGCCTGTTTCTTATCGGCTTGACTTAAGTTAAAAAGATGTACCTGAAATGCGTATTTCCGCATTTCAGGTACATCTTTTTAGATATTCTTTTGCATATGATCATAAAGATGACCACTGATCATCTGCTGACCGACCACTTTGAAGCCATGGCGTTCGTATAATTTTTTAGCCTTTGGATTTTTTTCATCCACACTTAGTCCGATGACGGAGCGATTCGCTTTCTTCGCCAATTTAGGTAATGCTTCTAATAATCGTGAACCGATGCCTTGCCCTCTAAAATCTTCTGATACACTGATAGAGTCCAAATACCATTCATTGGGAAACGTTTCTTTATCAATGAACAAACGTGTAGACGCATCTAACTGATATTTTTCTAAGATAGGTACCAGTGGCTGATCGATGATTGCTTCTTCTTCATCTGTATAACCGTAAGCAACTCCTGCAACTTTACCGTCTATTTCTTCTACGATACCTCGTGAATAACTGTAGCGATAATTAGGATCAGTGATTGCTTCTTCTAAAATCTCTAAAGTTTTTTGTTCCCCTGTCTGCTTCAAAAATGGCAATTCCATGTCTTTTAGAATCACTAAGATCAATGGGGCGATTTCTGGAGCATCTTCTTTTCTCGCAAAACGAATCATAGTTTCCTCTCCTTTTCTCCATTCTAACATGCAGAAAAAGAAATCGCAAAATCGTTATTTTAAAAAATCTTCTATCTTTTCAGTAATGAAATAACCATGAGTAACGATTCTTGCCGCTTCAGTTCGGCAATAAGGGCAGACGATTGGCATCTCTTTATCATTATGTTCGACTACATTATTGACTTCTTCGTATGCAAATTTTTTTCCGCAATTAGGGCATTTCATTTTTTCCATGTTATCTCAACTTCCTTTCATCTTTACCCTCTTAGCTTACTCTTATATTGAAAAAAAGAGAAGCGATAGCCTTTTTCTATGCAGATATCCATACCTGTTGAGTCTGTTTTCCATCAATTAATTGGACTTGATAATACGGACGTTCATCTTTAACTACAATTGCCCACTCTTTCACTTTTGCTTTTTTCCCGTAGCAGCTGACTGCTTCCTTCATCGCTGCTTGCGGTTGCTTGAACTCTTCCGTTTTTTCTATGTCAAATAGAGGTTCTGCTGTTTTTTCTGTATGATTCCTTACAGTTGCTTTCCCAGTGGACGGATTGACTGCTATGACTTGTCCTTCACAAAAAAACTGGTATTCATATGTTGCATTCGTAGGATTATCCAATTCTTTTTCCACTGCAAAATGGATAGAAGATATATTATGTTTTTTTGTTTCTTTTTTAGCGATTGCTGCTGCTTCGTTCAATGAGATCCGATATTCTTGATCACTAATATCATCCAAGTGAAAAGCGGCGCTGAGCAATCCTGTCATACCGGTAAACAATATTACGATGAGGGCAGCAGCACCAAACATCATTTTTTTCATTCTTCATTCTCCTGTTTCTTTTTTTAAAGAATATCAAGAAATGAACGAACGAAAAATCGAATGAAACGAAAAAAAAGTGACAATTTTGTTATCTTTATTCGTGTAGTTCTAACGGCAACCCGTCTGGATCAAAGAAAAACGTCATTTTTTTACCTGTAAACGTATCTTCTCTTACCGGTTCAGATTCGATCCCTAGGGAATGCAATTCTGCAATCGTTTCTTCGATATCGTCTACTTTGAAAGCAAGATGACGCAAGCCACAAGCTTCTGGATAGTTTGGTCGTTGTGGTGCATTGGCAATTCCAAAAATCTCCAATTCGGCACTTCCTAGTTTCAGATCTAATTTATAGTCATCTCGTTCTTTGCGGTAGTTTTCTCTGATTACTTCAAATCCTAATTTATTAACATAAAAATCACGTGATTTCTGATAATCTGAAACAATGATGGCTACATGATGGATCGTTGTAAGGTTCATATGAGCGCTCCTATTCTTCGTTTAAATTCGTATCTACCTTATTCTCCAGCTCTATTGTAAATGTGTCAGCTTGAAAAAAATAGCTGTTTTTTCTTTTTATAAGAAAAAAGGCAAAAAAAAAACAGAAAGTAGGTCCTCCAAGACACTCTTCCTGTTCCCAATATAATAAATGAAAGTAAGAAATTATATTTTCAAGAAAACAAACAGAAAATTATCATAACACAAATTATTTATAATTGAAAGACTAGTTTTTTTTCAAGAAAAGCATACAATAGATTGTGTTAGTAAATACAGAACACACTACATTTAGTGTCTTAAGGAGTCCTCATACATGAAGTCATATTTTCAGTTTTTAGCTCATCAGCTAAAAGGCTGGCCGCAACAAAATTATTATCTTTTCTTTTTCAGTCTTGGCTGTCAGGTCATGACTCTTGTCAATAGTCCCATCACTTGGCTGTCCGTTATCACATTTATCGGTACCACGCTTGGTGTATTGTGTATTTTATCCATCAATGCGGCAAAATCAGTCAACGGTATTTTAGGTATTTTGTCTGCGATTTGTTTTATTATCGTTGGATTTTCAGCAAAGAACTATTTAAGTATCGGTGAACAGATTGCTTATATGATTACATTGGATATCCCCGTATTGTTAAGTAAAGAATGGAATCATAATATGGCTTCAAAAATCCGAAAATTCACTGGAAAAAGCTGGTTTATCGCAATCATCAGTACTTTCCTTGTCTATCTTGTTTCAGGATTCCTGATTGGTCGTTATACAGATGATCCTCGCCCATGGGTAGATGCCATTGCTTTTTCCATTAGCTTGACTGCTGGCATCATCAGTTTCTTGCGTTATAATAACCAATATTACTGGTGGTTAGCTTCAGGGCTTGCACAAATGGTCCTTTGGTATATTTCATTTACGCATGGATCTGCAAGTTTGGCGATGTTCGTGAACAGCTCTGTTTACTTGCTGAATGATGTCCTTGCATTTACCGTTTCTCCTTGGTATAATCAAAAAGAACGTGAACGTATGCAAAAAATGGAAGAAGAATACTACAACGCACAACAACACGCATAAAAAATAGGCTTTCTCTCTATTTTTAGAGAGAAAGCCTATTTTTTATAGTAATTCCTTCAGATACTTTCTTGCCTCATCATTGAAACGCAGTGATTCTTCTAACTTCTGATAATATTCTAACGCTTGTTTTTGCGCTTCAGTAAAACGATAATGTTTTCCTTTCCATTTGTCGATCGTCTCTTGTACATTCCCAGAATGGATCTCCTTCACCACTAGCTGCCATTTTTCTTTTGAGACTGTGTACTCTTTCTTATCAGCAGATTGTACGGCTTCTCGTTCTTTACGCAATACTTTTAAAAAACCATTTCTGACTATCCGAGGAATGCTGTCGAAGAATCCTTCCGTAAAACCATAGCGACAATATTGCTTCCAAATAAATAGATAGATTTTTGGTTGGATGAACCGTTGTTTTTTCGCAAAATATTCCATCTGAGCAATGACTTCTGGTGTTCGCTGACGTTTTGTCTTTCTCAATGCGGAAATAAACGTTTCAAAATAAGCATTAGGATGTGCTGGCACTTCTTCGTAAACGATGGATTGCCAATCTTTACGTAAAAATGTGCGATAGTTGTTCAAGAATTCTTCTACATCCTTTACTAATTCTTCTGCAAAGTCGTCAAACAGTTCTTTCTTTATCTGTCGCTTTTTTGGCTGCCCGTTGATGTGTTCACTGATTTTCTTGATTTCATTTTCCAATGCTTGATAATCCGCTATGTAAATCGGCATTTCCGCTTGGCGAAATTCTGCGAGACGTTGTGCTAATTTTATATCCGGTAAATACGGCTGTTTCATCCGTCGATTTTGGTACAGGACAAAACAGTATTTTTGCCATAGTTCTTCAGGAAAATCGATATTCTTTTGCTTAAGCCATAATAATTCATCTAAGGCCAGATCGACTTTTGTCATTCCATGATGGATCGAAGCTGCTACTGTCGGAGAAACATGCAGGTGATCGGCAAAGTGGTTGATACCTAGCTTTAGGGTCTTGCCGGTTTTTGGCGATTTGACGATATATTGCACTTTTAATTCTCTCCCACATTCGCAATACAATTTTTGCTGGCTTCGTTTTGTTCGAAAAAACGGATTGATCTTGAAGTCAGAAAACACCCAATCTGTTGCGGCCAAATAATGTTCTTCCATAAAACGAGAGCTGATTAGATATCGGCGGTGCTTATCGACTAGTTCCCGCTGTTTTTTTGTTAATTTTGCATAGATCTCCCAACGTTGACTGCTTGTGTATTGTTTAGAGATCTTAATAGGATAGCTTTTGTTGATTTCTTTTGGAAACCATTCTTCAAAGATGGATTGCCATTCTTCCACGGCTATTTCTTTCCTTTCTAATTACAAAAAGCTGGCTACTAACATAACGATAGCAACCAGCCAGTGTTTCTTGCTAAATTAGTGAGTTGTTCCGGCATTCCCGGAAATATCTTCTTTATTTTCTACTGCTGCTTCAACTGCATAAGTCAAAGAAGAAGCAATGTCTTCCAGAGACATAGAAGGTGTACCCACTGGACGATCGATCACTTGATCTGGTGAGAATGGTACGTGGATGAACCCACCGCGAATTGCAGGGAATTGCGTTTCGATCAAATGAAGCAAACGATACATGATATCGTTGCAGACAAATGTTCCTGCTGTATAAGAGATGTACGCTGGTAGACCATGATCTTGTACATTTTTTGTCATTGCTTTGATTGGCAATGAAGTAAAGTAAGCGGCTGGACCGTTTTCTTCTAAAGCCGTATCGAATGGCTGATTTCCTTCATTATCAGGAATTCTTGCTTCTGCTAGATTGATTGCGACACGTTCGAACGAGACTGCTGACCGTCCGCCTGCTTGTCCGACACAGATCACGACATCTGGTTGGTGCTGTTGGATGGCTTCTTTGACTACTTGACTGCTTTTTTCGAATACGGTCGGTACTTCCACTTTGATGATTTCAGCACCGCTGATTTCATCTGGCATTTTCTTTATTGCTTCATAGGCTGGATTCACTTTGTCCCCACCAAATGGATCAAAACCTGTCACTAGTACTTTCATCTGTTGTTCCTCCGTCCGATTGATTTAACATATGGTTATCTTTTATCTTACCATTTTCCTTGAACAGCGTAAATAAAGGAAAGAAGAGTTTAAATAACATAACAGAGCAAACTTAATATATTCTTATAAAAGAAATAGCGTTCCACTACTTTGAAAGCGGATTATTTTACTATAAAATAAAGATTGTCTGATGAAATAACACCTATACCATTTATCGAATAAAGGAAGTAAGAAATGAAAAAATAACATTAGTTTGCAAAATAGGACTTCTTTTAGGAAGTACCGTCACTAGCATGGTGCAAGCAGAAGTACATGCTGACACAGTCACAGACTCAAAAAACGAAATACGGATAACCGAACAAATGCCTCGATCAGGCGGGGTCATTTTGGATGATAGCGGGAAAGTGATTGGCACGACAGATCCCTCTCTCATAATGGATGCCCCTTTAGAAAGCAGAGGATCTGTCCATATCCACCGCGGACATTGGACATACGGGACGCATAGTTGGCCGAGAGTAGCATGGGGAACCAAACAAGCTTGGTCAAATTTTAATCATTATGATTACTATGCACGAGCAGTGGTAGGAACTAAGTCAAGTACTGTTTTCGCTCCGGCAAATCGCTATGCCTATGCTACTGCAACAGGTAACAGCAAATACACTGGCTTAGCGTATTACGGCTGGTGATTAGCCACTTCTAAGTAACCACACCGATGTTTTCATCAGACGTCATTAAAAAGTTGCTACCTATTTTAACAGTAAAGGATCACATTTCATGAACAATAAACTTATTCGGTTGAATTTATTTGTCTTTTTTTCTATCCTTTCATTTATGATTTTCTTTTATATCCGAGAAACGACACAAGAAAGGATCATCGCCGACAGCTATTCACTTCCTGAACAATACCAATCGTTCGATCTACCTCGAACGATCCAAGACGATCGACAAAATTTTTCGAGAAACCTGTCCATTTTGCTCGAAACGGCAGAAGAAGAACAGTTGAACGTACTTTTTCGTGAAACAAATTTCACACCCAAAATCACGAACGGAAAGCCTGACCCAAGTGTTGATTTAGTCGTGATCGACTATTTTTCCAATGAGCCTGATTTGAGAACGCTGCTGAATCATCCTTCAGCCAAACACCTCTCAACCCAACACTATACGATCAATTATGCTTCATTCAACAATCATCCATTGATAGAGCTGCCTTCCTTTAAAGAAGCGACGAAATTTGTAGAGAGTCAAAATACAGAGCAGGTATCCGCGTTCATCGAAAGCTTGACGACTAAGTATAATGAACTCTATCAACCTTCATTCACGGTGCAGGATTTTCAATATACAGATTATCCAGAAACCATCATATTGCTTGATCATCGCCCTGTGAGAAACCTGATTGTTATCAGTCTGATCTTCTTTCTGTTATTCACCGCTCTATGGCTATTCGACAATGCAAGGAAGTTGTCGATCCTACGATTGAACGGACTCTCTTGCGCGACGATCTTGTATAAAGTACTGATAAAACATCTACTTTTCCTGTTCGGATCGTGTTGTTTGGTCCAGCTAATTTTTGATCCATCGATCTTCCTTTTGAACATGTTCCACCAATTCGCTTTTTTTACCGTATCTATCATTAGTTTGCTAGGTGTCGTTTATTTCTTATGCACCACTTCTTTTGTGGAGAATCTAAATAGGAAATCGTATGCCAGAACTTTTATTTTTTCACTTTATTTCTTCAAGACCATCGCCTTCGTCTGGTGCTTGGCAAGCGTCCTTACACTTGTAGAGCTGGTCAATCTGTCGCTTCTTCCTTCTACGTATCCGGATGAATTTTCTGAGTATGCAGTATTTTATAATACCTATTCAGGGAAAAACAACCATGAAGTCATCAGTATCGAAAACAATGTATTAAGCGCCCAACAAGACCGCTTGTATCAATATCTAGAAGAAAACGGGATGCTACTGATTGGTACAGTCAGTTACTTTATGGAAGAAAAAGAAATCAACCGCAAAATTTGTGTAAATGTCAATTATTTGCAAAAATACCCGATCATCAGCGTAACTGGACAAAAAATAGCGATCTCTCCCGAGGAAACACAACGTGTCTTTCTAGTACCGGAAAGATTGGAGAACCAGTTCCAAGAAATCAAAGAACATTATTTGCATGGCTACTTTCTGGATGAATCACAAGCTGATTTTTATCTCATCCGGTCCAAACAAGAAATCCATACATTCCATCCAGATGAAGAAATCATTCACTATCCGAATGTCATCGAAGTCCAAACAAGAAATAACAGCGCGGGGAACCTCCGGCAAATCATTACTGGTGGTGGATATTTCGACCCAGTCAAAGTTCCTATCACTCAATCGGTCGAGAAAACATTCGAACCGATCAAAAAGGTACTGGAAGAAAATTATTTATTGGACAACTACCCAGTCCTCACTCCGCTTTCAGAAATCAAAAAAGTAGATTTACAAAGAGGTCTTGGCGGAATCAAACAACGTAGCCTGGAAATTCTCTTCGCTCTTTATCTTTTGATCACGATGATTGCTTATCTCGTGCTGATCTCTTTGAAGATCAAAAAGCAGAAATATACGATTTGGCGATTGAATGGTATTTCCATGATCAAAACTTATCGTATGATTTTCTTGCCGTTTTTCATACAATATGGTGCATTGGTTTTATATACGACTTTCATGGATGCGCCTTTTGCTTGGCTCCAAAGTCTGATTCTTTTTTCTATCTTAGAGATAGGAATGATTTTCTTCACCTTGCACCGTTTGGAAAGAAAAGAAAAAGCAACTATATTAAAAGGAGAATGATAGTCTGATGTCTCTCATCCAATTAGATCATGTAACGAAAACCTACAAACAAAAACTTGTCCTGGATGCTGTCTCCTTGTCGATCGATCAAGGAGAATTTTGGACGATCCACGGAAAAAGCGGTGCAGGAAAATCCACCCTATTGAATCTTTTGGGACTCATTGATTCATTCGATGAAGGAACGGTCTCGCTCTTTGGAAAAAATGCGCCGAAAATCAACAGCAAAGCAGCTCTTTTACTACGGAGAAATAAAATCTCCTATCTTTTCCAAAATCATGGATTGATTGAAGATGAAACGATCATGGACAATTTAAACATCCCCTTCATCTATCGAAAGACCAGACGAAGAGAAAAAATCAAGCTGCAGCAAGAAGCTCTTGCCAAGGTTTCCTTAGACTATCCATTGAAAACAAAAGTTTATCGTCTTTCTGGCGGAGAAAAGCAACGCCTAGCTTTTGCCAAACTCCTACTAGAAGACAAAGAACTGATCCTAGCAGATGAACCCACTGGCTCTTTAGATAACGAGAACCGTAACCATATCTTGGATCTGCTATTCCAACAGCATCGCGCGGGGAAAACAGTCATCGTTGTGACCCATGATCCTTATATCATCGAAAAAAGTCCACGCTCTTTTTCAATTGATTCTTGGCAGGAAACTAAAAAAAGAGGTTGTGAAATCAGCGCCCTGACCTGAG
>NZ_KV833954.1:0-1495 GCF_001837725.1 Enterococcus sp. HMSC072F02 | reverse complement strand
TTTATTTTTCTAACTTAATTTTACAATTCGCGCACTATAAAGCTGTCATTTTTCTAGATAAATGGCATAAATTTTCAGCGCTAAGTGACAAAAGCAACTAATTTTTCATGATAGATTTTTAAATATCTCAATCTATCTCCAAAATTAGTTGCTTTTGTAGCTATAGTTGACTATGAATATGACAAATAATTAGAAAAAACTGTGCCAATTAAATATCAAAATGACAAATTGATGAATCAAATTCAAATTAAGGGGGGCAACCCTGGAAGTCTTAAATTTACCCTCAATGAATGGTATTGAAGATGAAAATTTAAGGCGTTTGATTAATAGCCTTGTCATTGAATTGTACAAGTATCAAGCAGAATCAGAACGAAAAAAAATTAAGGAACGTCAGGCACAAGGAATCGAAATTGCTAAGAAAAAAGGCAAATTCAAAGGTCGGCAACTGAAATTTAAAAAAAATGATCCACGTTTAAAGCATGCTTTCGATTTGTTTTTGAATGGTTTATCCGATAAAGAAGTTGAAGAACAAACTGGGATCAATCGCCGAACGTTTAGAAGGTATCGAGCAAGATATAACGTGACAGTAGATCAAAGAAAAAACAATGAAAAGAGGGATAGTTAATGAGTACGGTTATTTTAGCTGAAAAACCAAGCCAGGCATTAGCCTACGCAAGTGCTTTAAAACAAAGCACCAAAAAAGACGGTTATTTTGAGATCAAAGACCCACTATTTACAGATGAAACGTTTATCACCTTTGGTTTTGGGCATTTAGTGGAATTAGCAGAACCAGGTCATTATGACGAAAAGTGGCAAAATTGGAAACTTGAATCTTTGCCGATTTTTCCTGATCGATACGATTTTGAAGTTGCAAAAGATAAGGGAAAGCAGTTTAAAATTGTTGCAGAACTTCTCAAAAAGGCAAATACAATTATTGTTGCAACAGATAGCGACAGAGAAGGTGAAAATATCGCCTGGTCGATTATCCATAAAGCAAATGCCTTTTCAAAAGATAAAACATTTAAAAGACTATGGATCAATAGCTTAGAAAAAGATGTGATCCGAAGCGGTTTTCAAAATTTGCAACCAGGAATGAATTACTATCCCTTTTATCAAGAAGCGCAAACACGCCAAATTGCCGATTGGTTGATCGGCATGAACGCAAGCCCTTTGTATACGTTAAATTTACAACAGAAGGGCGTACAAGGTACATTTTCACTAGGACGTGTTCAAACGCCCACCTTATACCTTATTTTTCAGCGCCAGGAAGCCATAGAGAATTTTAAAAAAGAACCTTTTTTCGAGGTGGAAGCTAGTATAAAAGTAAAACAAGGGTCATTTAAGGGCGTTCTAAGCCCCACACAGCGTTTTAAAACCCAAGAGGAGCTTTTTTGCTTTTGTTTCTTCTAAACAAGCTAAAATAGGCAATCAAGAGGGGATAATTGCTGATGTTCAAACCAAAGAGATGGATAGGCTACAATTAACTAGACAGAAA
>NZ_KV833953.1:62941-179325 GCF_001837725.1 Enterococcus sp. HMSC072F02 | reverse complement strand
CGAGTTATTTACACAAAATTATTGACGCTACCTCTAGAAGTGGAAATGTATAAAAGATTTATTTTATGAAGTTTTCCTAATATCATTCACTCATGATACGCAGCTCCGTATCATAAGTGATGATATTTTTGTAATGTGTTCGGGCATGCTCTCTACTTACTAGTAGGTCAAGTGATTGATCATTAAATAGTAGAAATAGCATGTCCAAGGAGACATTCCACAAAATCATTAACATACATTAAATAAATTGAGCTGTTGCATAATAGACATAAGGATGTGTTCTTTTCTATATTTTGAAAAGCTGTCAGGGCGAAGTTTAAATATCACAAAAATTAATTGGAAAAGATAAACAACTGGAACTTGCTAGCGTTGCAAGTTGAATAAAAAAACAACCAAGATTAGATTGTAGGAACTTGTAGAAGATCATAATTTGAAGTTAACAAAAGAATTCCACGACACCTCTACTCTGTTAAGTACAGGAAACAGAGAGTTAAGGGCAAGAAAAATAGGCGAGGATACCGGGTTGAAAGGCCGATTGGAGAACATAAGTTAATAGTAAATAAAAAGACGAAGAAATCGCGTCAAGTGGATTCTTCGTCTTTTTATTGATGAGATTGTTGTGACAACGTGCTTATTTTATTAGAAGATATCTTTTTCTGATTTTTCTAATGCTAAAGCTAAACACCCAATGATTCCAGCATCATCTCCTAATTTTGGAGGTAATACATAGTTTTCGAATGCTGGGTAGTCTACATAGTGATTCATCAAACCAACCAAAGCTTCTTGGACTCGTTCTCTCAGATGTGCTTGTTTCATTACACCACCGCCAAAGATGATGACATCAGGTGAAAATAGAAGAGTTGTGTTATAGACACATTGAGCGATGTAATAAGCTTCTAATTCCCAAGAAGGATCAGCGGCAGACAACTCTTGACCTTTCATGCCTGTTCTTTGTTCGATTGCAGGTCCAGAAGCCATTCCTTCCAGGCAATCGCTATGATAAGGACAAACACCTTTAAAGGTATCCACAGGGTGTCGGCGCACAAGCATATGTCCCATTTCAGGGTGGCTGAAACCTTCTACAAAAGTGCCATTTTGCAAGGCACCGCCACCAATACCTGTTCCAATCGTGTAGTAAACAATAGTGGAACGCCCTTTTCCATTCCCCGCGACATATTCTCCGTAAGCAGCTGCATTGACATCGGTGGTAAAGACAATCGGTAGTTCTTTTAAATTTTTATTTAAATAACCGATAAAATCAAAATTCTGCCAAGCTTTTTTTGGCGTAGAGGTGATATATCCGTATGTTGCTGAATTGGGATGAATATCAATCGGTCCAAAAGAACCTATTCCAATCGCTGCCAGTTGTTCTTGGTGTTTTTTGAAGAAATCAATAACGTTATTCATCGTTTCTATCGGCGTGGTTGTAGGGATTTGTATTCTTTCAATTACTTCTAAATCTTTCGTACCTACTGCGCAGACAAATTTTGTTCCGCCAGCTTCAATTGCTCCATATAACATAAAACATTTGCTCCTTTGCAGTTAAGTCGTTTTACCTTGAATCAGCTTTACTGGTAAAACGTAATGTGATTCCAGTGGTTTTTCAGCATCTTGGATTCTTTGCAGTAGCAAGTCTACAAGGATGTCGGCAATATCCGTTATTGGTTGAGCGATAGTAGACAGATGCGGAAAATAATTCTGGATAAATTTTGTTCCGTCATATCCAATGATTTTCAATTGCTCAGGGATGCGGATATCGAGCTCTTGACACAGATTGTATGCCAATACAGCTGTAAGATCATCTGTGCAAAAAATACTGTCAATCTCTTCATTTTGCAAAATCCGTTTAATTTCTAAATTTTTTAAAGCAGTGGAACGAGCAGTTGAATGGAATTGAAAAATCTGTGGTTCTAGCTGCTGCTCATCCATAAATTTCAAATAGCCGTTCATTCGGTCATTTGTGGGGGAGTTGGATTCTTGCGAGCCCGTCAAAATAGCGATTTTACGAGCTCCTTTTAGATAGAGATTTTCTGTCGCGAGATAACCGCCTCGGAAATTATCACTGCTGACGATTGGTGTTCCGTCTGCCAGATAGCGGTCAAAAGAGACGATTGGCAACTCAATATTTTCGTACTCCTGTATCCCGAGATTATGAGCGCCGGCGATGATGCCGTCCACTTTATTTGCTGCTAACATGTTGAGATAATTTCGTTCTTTTTCTTTATTATTAGCACTGTCACATAAGATCGAACGATAGCCTAAATCAAATAATTTACTTTCCAACTGTTCGACTAATTCGCCAAAAAACGGATTAGCAACTGTTGGGAAAATCAAGCCGATCAATTGAGTGTTTTTTCCTTGAAGTGAACGGGCTAACGAATTCGGCTGATAATTGAGTTCTTTCATTGCTTGATTCACTTTATCGATTGTTTTTTGACTTAAAGAACCATAATTATTTATCACTCTCGAGACAGTAGTAGGAGAGACTCCTGCTTTTTTTGCCACATCTGTCAATTTAACAGCCATTTTCTTCATCCTTTATTTGTTCATATTCCGCAGATGCCATAATTTCCCTTTAAATTCCCTGTCACTTTTTATATACAAGCCCGTTTGATCATCTGTCGGAAAGACACGGGCAGTCGCTGTTTGCTGTCCATCATTTACAAACACCTCTACAACGGAACGATCAACAAATATTTGTAGTTTCAGCGGTTTCTTTTCAATTGAGAATTCACGTACAGTTCCAAAATTTTCAGCGAAAGATTTGCCGGCATGGCTGCGATCCATACTCATTTTACCATGTATCGTATCAAAGGATAGTGTTAAACCGTGTTTTTGTTGATCATCTGCAAACAATAAAATAGTACCTTTCTGTGAGTAATCGAATTCTAACTGGAGTTCATATTGATTTATTTCCGCGTCAATAGTGGTTTCCAAACCGCTAAAGTGATAAGGTTTTCCTTTTCGCAACTGCGCTGTTTCTTTCACCGGTCGTTGATAGAGCTGCTCTTTTTCAATAGTAAGTTCTTTTACGATGCTCAAGCAGTGTGCCCATCCTTCTTCGTCAGTTGGATAGCTGATTTCAGGCAACCCAATCCAACTGATTGCCAAGGTTCGTCCATTTCCATCACTGAAACAATGCGTCGCGTAAATGTCAAATCCTTCATCTATATTTTTTATGTGAGTAGGGTCGGAAAGCTCATTTTTTTCAAAATCAAATGTTTGACCGATCACGTAAGTATTCGGGTAAATATTACTGTATGAGTGGATCTCGTGAGATAAACCTTGTGGGCAGAAGACCAGTAGTGCTTTGCCGTTCACAAATAATAGATTTGGACACTCGATCATAAAACCCATTTCTTCCTCTGTAAAACCCAAAGTTCCTAAAAACTGCCAATTTTGAAGATCTTTACTGTAATAAGTTAGGATACTTCCTTGTTTTTGTTCAGTTTGTGCTCCGACAATGAGCAAGTAACCGTCATCATAAGCAATCAGCTGAGGATCACGGATTTCTTGTGTATATCCCGGAGGTGGGGAGCTGATCAAAGGAGTCGGTATCTTAGTGATATTACCATTTTTGTCCATCCATGCCCCTAACTGGAAGGAATGACGTCCCCAATTCGAATCACGCACATTTCCGGTATATGCAAGGAACAGTTGATTATCAATCGGCAAAGCTGAACCTGAGTACACACCGTGACTGTCAAATGAATTATCCGGAATCAGTTTGAGGCCATCGTTTTTCCAATCTATCAGATTAACTGAGGAGAGATGGTACCAAGATTTCAGACCATGAACAGACCCCATCGGATATGCTTGATAAAATAGCTGCCATTTCCCGTCGAAATAGGAAAAACCATTCGGATCGTTCAATAAACCAGTAACTGGTTGTATATGGTAGCCTAAGCGCCAATGGGAAGAATTGATTTTTTTCTCTAAGGAATGCAAATGTTCTTCAGACCATTCTTTATATGGACGATAACGATCCGTTCGTGACCAATTTTCTTTAAGTTTCATGACAAACTCCTTGTAAACGTATTCTTGACGTTATAATATATTTTTTCTGATGAAATGTCAAACGAATATCAAAATAAAGTAGCTTATAAATGCTATTTTTTATATATAAAAAATTATTTTATTTAAGATTTGATAATCGATTGACAATTGTTTTAAATCATGGCATATTGTGCTTAAGAAAAATTTATAGTTACTGCTTCAATAATTTTGGATTAGGAGGAAATGAAATGGATTACAAAAAAGTAGCTGAAGAAATCAGCAAAGCGCTTGGAGAAGACAATGTACAAGCAGCTGCTCATTGTGCAACACGTTTACGGCTTGTCTTAAAAGATTCAGACAAAGTAGACCAGAAGGCTCTGGATGATAATGAAAGTGTGAAAGGAACTTTTGAAGCAAATGATCAATTTCAGATCATTATCGGAGCAGGTGATGTGAATAACGTATATGATGAATTCGTTAAGATCACCGGCGTAAAGGAAGCTTCAACTGACGTTTTGAAAGCGGTAGCATCGAATAAGAAGAATAATCCTGTCATGTCCTTTATCAAGGTGTTGTCAGATATCTTCGTTCCGATTGTCCCTGCATTGGTTGCGGGTGGACTGTTGATGGCTCTGAATAATGTTTTGACGGCACAGGATTTGTTTGGTCCTCAGTCAGTGGTTGAGTTGTATCCATCAGTGAAAGATTTTGCTGGCATCATTAATTTACTTGCTTCAGCGCCGTTTGCTTTTTTGCCGATTTTGGTAGGTTTTTCAGCAACTCGACGTTTTGGAGGCAATCCGTATCTTGGAGCAGCAATGGGGATGGCGATGGTCATGCCGGATTTAGTGAATGGATACAGTGTGACGAATGCTATTGCAGAAGGATCGATGCCTTATTGGAATATTTTTGGAATGAATGTGGCACAAGCCGGTTATCAAGGATCTGTTCTTCCAGTCCTTGCAGTTTCTTGGATTTTAGCTACTTTAGAAAAATTCTTCCATAAACGGTTGGCTAATGCTTTCGACTACACATTTACTCCAATGCTAGCTATTATTATTACTGGTTTTTTAACTTTTACAGTAGTAGGGCCGGTGATGCGTACTGTCGGAGACGGCTTAGCTGATGGATTAAGCTGGTTATACAGTACTACTGGAGCTTTCGGCTTAGGTGTCTTTGGTCTCTTCTATTCGCCGATAGTCATTACCGGATTACATCAAAGCTTTCCAGCAATCGAGACTACTTTACTAGCAGATGTTGCCAGAACGGGTGGCTCTTTTATCTTTCCAGTTGCCTCAATGGCAAATGTAGCGCAAGGAGCGGCTGCTTTGGCGATTATGCTGCTGACAAAAAATAAAAAGCAAAAGAGTCTAGCTACCACTGCAGGTGTTTCCGCTATGTTGGGGATTACTGAGCCAGCGATATTCGGTGTGAATTTGAAACTGAAATTTCCGTTTATTTGTGGAATGATTGCTGCAGGAATTGCTTCATTCTTTATCGGCTTGTTCCACGTATTAGCAGTTGCGATGGGACCGGCAAGCATCATTGGCTTTATTTCCATTGCACCTCGTTCGATTCCTTCATTCATGATCGGAATTGTTATCAGTATAATGATCGGTTTTTTAAGCACTTACTTCTATGGAAAAAAACATATGGAACTTCTAGCAGATGGTGAATCAAAAGGAACAGAAGCAGCTGAGTCAATCAGTTCAGCTCCTAAAGCGACTAGGAAACCGCAAGATGAAGTTTTAGCTGCATCAGTCAGCGGGAAGATTCTCCCTTTAACGAAGGTAAAAGATCCAGTTTTTTCCACTGAAATGATGGGAAGAGGTATAGCAGTCAAACCAGATGACGGGGTAGTCCATGCTCCAGCAGATGGTATATTGACAGTTGTCCACGAATCTAAACATGCATATGGCTTGAAAACAGAGAAAGGAGCGGAAGTACTGATCCATATCGGTATTGATACAGTGAATCTAAAAGGGGCCGGATTCACGACACAGCGACAATATGGTGAATTAGTGAAAAAAGGGGATATTCTCGGTACATTTGATCGTAAATTGCTTAAAGAAGAAGGGTACGACGATACAATTATGGAAATTGTCACTAATTCCTCTGCATATGCTAATGTAAAAATTCTTGAAAAAAACACGGTCAAAAGTGGTGAAGATATTCTGATAGTGAGTGAAACAGATGAAAAATAAATGGTGGAAAAATGCAGTAATCTATCAAATCTATCCTCGAAGTTTTCAAGATACAAATGGAGATGGCATTGGAGATATTCCTGGTATTCTTTCAAGGTTAGATTATCTATAAAAACTGGGAATCAATGCGATATGGTTAAGCCCGGTTTATGAATCACCTAATGATGATAATGGCTATGATATCAGTGACTACAGAAAAATAGGCGCAGAATATGGAACGATGGCAGATATGGATTTACTGATAAAAGAAGCACGACAAAGGGGAATAAGAGTCATCATGGATCTTGTTATCAATCATACGTCAGACAGACATCCATGGTTTCAATCGGCAAAAAAAGTGTTACCAGTCCCTATCACGACTATTATGTTTGGCGTAAAGAACCGAATGGATTAGAGTCGAACTTCGGCGGTTCAGCATGGACCTATGTGCCCGAAGTGAATCAATATTATCTGCACTTGCATTCGAAAAAGCAGCCGGAACAATCTATTACTAAAAATGGTCCTCTTTTACATGATTTATTGCAAGAAATGTACCAAAAAACATTTGGTCATTATGATGTAGTGACAGTGGGAGAGACTTGGGGGGCAACGCCCAAGATTGCGCAGCTGTATTCAAAAGAAGAACGCAAAGAATTATCAATGGTCTTTCAATTCGAGCATATTAATCTAGACAAACAGAATGGCAAACGAAAATGGGATCTAAAGGATTTAGATCCACAGGAATTACATCGGACTTTTTCTAAATGGCAGATTGAATTAGATGGTTGTGATTGGAATTCTTTATTTTGGAATAATCATGATCTCCCACGAATCATTTCTCGCTGGGGGGACGATCAAGAATATCGAACAATCAGTGGAAAAATGCTAGCGATATACCTCCATTTTATGCAAGGTACACCTTATATCTATCAAGGAGAAGAGATCGGCATGATCAATTATCCAGTAAAGAATATTGATGAGGTAGATGATATTGAAAGCCAAAGAATGTATGCAGAACGTATAAAAAAAAGGCTATTCGAAGGAAGAGTTGATCCAATCAATCAACTCGAAGGGGCGAGATAATGCTCGCCATCCGATGCAATGGAACAATCACAAAAATGGTGGATTTACAGAAGGAACTCCTTGGTTGCCAGTGGGGAATACAGAAGAGATCAATGTAGAAGCAGCATTAGCTGCTCAAAATTCCTTGTTTTATACGTATCAAAAACTGATCGAATTGCGCAAAGAATTACCTGTGATTGTCTATGGAAAATATCAAGTCATTGAGACAGAGGAACCGAATGTTTTAGCATATCTACGCAGTTTAAAAAACCAAAAAATACTAGTTGTAGTTAATTTTTCTGATCAAAAGACTACTTTTCCAATCGGTAAGTATCGTGTCAAACAATTCTTGATCCAAAATTACAAAAAGAAAATTACTAACAATTTACTCCCATATGAAGCTTTTAGCGCGCTGATCTATTAAGTGTTTTTTTCTATAGATGAATCTTTGTTATGAGGTAGATAGTTCAATGAAACAGTTATTCGATTTGTTTATAGAAAACAATTTAGTCAGCAAAAAGGGGGACAAACTTTTAATTGTCTCCCTTTAATTGTTAGGATGGAATATTATCACTCTTAAACAATAAGTTAAAAAAATACTCATTTACATAAAAAAAGATTATTTAGATGCGATAATATCATAGATAAAGAAACATTCATCATAAGAAACAGTGATCCCAAATTCTGTTTCAATATTTTTGAAGGCCTTTTTTACATGAAAAATTGTTTCATGAGAAAGTCTTGTGTCATCTTCTGATATAATTTTAAGTTCATGACCGTTTATCAATGTACGCTCAATTAAACACGCTGTATGAATCAAAAGTTTTAAAAGAATGGAATGAGTGAATTTTTTGTGGAAAGTACATTCCAATTCTTGGATGAAATCCATTAAGCTTTTTTGGATCTTATTCCCAGCTAATAAGTAGAGATATTTGTCCACTGCTTCAATTCCCATATCAAAAACGATATTTCTTGTGAATGAGTGGCTGCTGCCCTTTTTTGATTGTTGTTCTTCAGTCGTAAGATGACAAAGCATCTTATCTTTGAATAAAAAAATAGAACTACCTAAGGAAGCGTCTCGGCGCTTCCTTTTTCTATATGATCGTTTAATGACTGTAGGAATTCAGTATACCAAAAGAAAACCACCTTTTTGACTAAACTTGATAGTGGTCAATTTTTTATGATGGATAAGTATCTATACTTAGTCTCGTAAGAACGAAAAGGAAAAGAGGGAGAAAGATGAAATTTCAAAAGTGGATCCAAGAGCATCGAAATCATATCACCGCCTTATCAGCTGTGTTGATTATTTTTGGTTTTATCGGAAAATTTACTGGATTTGTCTTGTTCTATAACATTGCTCTAGCCATAGCTTCTATTATTGCGGTCATACCTATTATGATCTATGCGTATCAGGCAGTAAAAGTCAAAGTTATCTCAATTGATTTACTCGTTACTATTGCTGTGCTTGGTGCCTTTATGATCGGAGAATACAAGGAGTCAGCTATCGTTACATTCTTGTTTTTGTTTGGTAGTTATCTGGAACAAAAAACATTGACCAAAACGCGGGAATCAATCAAGGATTTGACCGAGATGGCCCCATCGACTGCCAGCGTTGTCCAAGAAGATGGAACGACTGAAGAAGTGGAAATCGATGACGTGGAAGAAGGCGATATCGTCTTAGTAAAAACTGGTGGAGCTATTCCTGTGGACGGCCGAGTCATTGACGGGAAAGGGTATGCGGATGAAGCCGCAGTGACGGGTGAATCACGACAAGTCGTCAAAATCAGTGGAGATGACGTATTTTCTGGAACGATTTTAGCAGATGGCTACGTGACGATTAAAGCAACTAAGGTCGGAGATGATACGACCTTTGCCAAAATTATCGAATTAGTAGAAGAAGCACAAGATACCAAATCACATGCGGAAAAATTCATTGATCGATTTTCTCAGTATTATACTCCAACCGTTTTACTTATTGCATTGCTTGTTGGTCTGATCAGTCGTGATTTTCGTTTAGCCATCACTGTTTTGGTTCTTGGTTGTCCTGGCGCTTTAGTCATTGGTGCGCCTGTTTCGAATGTAGCAGGAATCGGTAATGGAGCGAAACGGGGCATCTTAGTCAAAGGCGGTGAAGCAATGGATACTTTTTCCAAAATCGATACTTTTGTCTTTGATAAAACCGGTACATTGACCAAAGGAACTACTGCTGTATCCACTATCAAGAACTATACAGAGGATGAAGGGGACAGCTTAGCTTTAGTGGCTCGATTAGAAACGTTATCCGATCATCCTCTGGGGCGCGCCGTGATCCATTATGCTCAGGAGAAAGTCCTTGATTTTCAACAATTAGCAGTCAAAGATAATCAGACGATCAAGGGACAAGGAATCACAGCTGAGATTGATGGTCACGCAGTTTGTGCGGGCAACACCAAATTGATTGCCGCTCACAAACTTTCTCTTACACCAAAGCAAGTACAAGATTTACATCAATTACAACAAACAGGCAGCTCAGTCATTATTGTAGCAATCGACAAAAAAATTACTCAAATCATTGGTGTGTCAGATGTGATTCGACCAGAAGTCGCTGAACAATTAGCTAAGTTGAAACAAGCAGGAGCAAAACATTTAGTGATGCTGACAGGTGATAATCAGATGACTGCTGATTATGTTGCTGATATGTTAGGCATTGATGAAGTCCATGCTGAATTATTACCAGACGAAAAGGTTCAATTTGTGAAAAAATACCAAGAAGAAGGATTGCGCGTTGCTTTCATTGGAGATGGAATCAATGATTCTCCATCTTTGGCTGCGGCTGATATCGGGATTGCTATGGGATCAGGAACGGATGTCGCTATCGAAACGAGTGACGTTGTCTTGATGCAATCTAGTTTTGGATCGTTGGTTCATGCCTACCGTTTGGCTAAGAAAACTGTTTTGAATACCCGTGAAAATGTAGTGATTGCCATTGGTGTCGTCTCATTTTTACTCATCGGCTTATTTGCCGGATTTATTTACATGGCTAGTGGGATGTTCGTTCACGAAGCTAGTATCTTGATCGTTATCTTTAACGCAATGCGTTTATTGTATTTTGGACACGAAAGCAAAGAAAAAAATCGTAAAACTTGATAAGAATCAATTTTTTTATGGAAGCTGTAATCTAGAATAAGACTATCAAGAAAAAGGAAGGAAGAACTACGATGAAAAAAATGATTATGCAATTAGATACACTAACTTGTCCAAGCTGTATGCAAAAAATCGAACATGCGGTTTCTCAACAGCCTGGGGTAAGCAATACGAAAGTTTTGTTTAATGCGAGCAAAATCAAAGCAAACTTTGATCCAGATGAAGTCCACCCTGAACAATTAGCTGCAGTTGTGGAAAAATTAGGTTATGAAGTCCAATCAACAAAAGTAAAAGAGGCGTAAATCAATGAATATAGTGGAAGAAAAATTTGCTCAAGAAACAAAACAAGCAGATATCGACCATCATAAACCAACTGCTGGCGCCATGGTGGGACATGTATTAGCAAATTTTAAATTAGAAGAAATGAAATTGATCCAAGCACAATTGTATGTTTTGGGTACATCTTCGCAAGAATTAAGTACCCTTTTTTCGGAATATGCTGATCAAGAAGCGAGATGGTTCAATAAAATCTCTCATGAGTTAGTGATTGAGAATGAAATCGTTCCGTCTACTTTAGAAGAAGTCATGCGTTATGGAAAAATTTACGAACATGGTCAAAACAAATATTTACCAGCCTCAACAATGTTAGAAAACTTTGCAAAAGATTTCGATTTCCAAAATGTCTTTATCACACGGGCAATCAAGTTAGCTGAAAAAGAAGAAAAGTATGGCTTGCAACAATTGCTTGTTGAACTTTTAAGTTTCAATAAAGAAATCATCTACCAAGTACAAAGACTCCAAGGAAAAACTCTCCGACAAGATTTGGATGAAGAAGACGATGATGACTAAAAGTCTATGTTTCTTCAAATACAAATATAAAGTGTGAGAAAAACAGGAAAAAAACACAACGTTTTGTCTTAAAAATAAAATAAAAAGAAGCACCCGCTGATGTTGTCTATAAGACATCAGCGGGTGCTTCTTAGTTTTTAAATGGTTTAAAAGATGGATGAGAAAATACAAAAAATCAATAAAATCACATTGCTTATTTGATAGAATAAAGAAGTGGGAGAGTAATCGAAAGGAGTTTTTTTAATTGAAAAAGAGGATTTTATTAACAATGGGCCTAGCTTTTTTGTTAGCTGGTTGTACCAACGGGAATGAACCAAGAAAAGAATCAACAAAAGAAACAATTGCAACTATTACAACAACTAGCACAGAGAGCAAGTCAACTGCAACAAGTACAGAAACAGCAGATACCTCTACTTCGTCAGAGTCTTCCAAAACGACTGAAACGACTCAAACATCTACTTCAAGTTCTTCTTTAGAGGCTTCATCTTCCTCTTCAGAAAGCAGCGAACAAGTTGAACAAACACTGTGGAATGCAGACAAAGCCGCACAATTAGAGGCATTTATGACCACATGGGGCCAAACAATGGGGCAACAATACAAAAGTTATACGAATCAAATGAGTGTGGACTTATATGGTCTTAAAGTCCCTCAAGCTATTTTGAATGGGGAGTGGAAGATGGCTATTGGTGGAGTGCCTGCTTCTGCAGAATGGTCAGAAAGTGGGACAGGTCAAGCAGATTATCAAATTACAGCCGTCTATTCCGATGCAGAGACAGAACCATATCTGAAAAAGCACGTCTATCTATTTGGATTTCAGCAAAATCAGCCAAAAGTATTGGTGACACAACAAAATCAGGGGAATCCCGATAATTATCTTTACTTCAACGAGACAGCGAATAATGAATTGAAAAATGGCTTTAATCAAATCGTTTATGGGTAAGTAAATTAGTGAGAGAAAGAAGAGACTCAGTGGAAAATATTAATTGATTGCTATGTCTAAGAATTAAGATGAAGGATGAAACTTCCAGTTTCATCCTTCATCTTAATTACGTTTTACTTGGATAACTTTAATAATAACGATAAATAGTTTTCTCTCGACTTCTTTAGAGATTGAATAAACCCTCCAATACTAAAACTGAATGTTGCAAGAGCATGAATTGCCAATTGTATTGTTAGAATTTTTAGAAAATTACACCTTTAGTTTCTTTAGATAAAATGATACAATGATTGTTAAAATTGTGAAAGGGTGGTCATTTGTTAGAGAAGTTTTTGGATATGTCGTTAGTTCAACGTATTGTTGTTGGTATTTTAGTCGGAATATTGTTGGGTATCTTTTTCCCCACATGGACATTTATTTCAATATTGGGGACGTTGTTTGTCAGTTGCTTGAAAGCAATTGCGCCTCTTTTAGTTTTTTTCTTGACGATGGCTTCAATTGCCAAACATAAAATAGGAAATAAGACATTTGTGAAGCCTATTTTAGTCTTATATTTAGTAGGAACATTGCTTTCGGCACTTGTAGCAGTGATTATAAGTTCAATTTTTACTGTTCCTATTACTTTACAAGAAACAGTATCTGAACAAGCACCGCAAAATTTGGAAAGTGTTTTATCTACGATGTTGACAAATGTCACACAAAATCCTGTTCAATCGCTTATTGATGCGAATTATCTTGGTGTCTTATTCTGGGCTGTGTTGTTAGGTCTAGCTTTTCGATCACGTTCAGAATCGACAAAAGAATTGGTGGATCAAATATCTGTAGCATTATCACAAGTCGTACAAGTGATTATTGCATTCGCTCCGATAGGGATTTTAGGATTGGTTTATCAATCGATTGCCACGACTGGAATCGCTGGATTGGCAGAGTATCTGCAGCTTTTACTTGTGTTGATCGGCACGATGCTGTTTGTCACATTAGTTGTGTACCCGTTCCTCACGTTTTTGTTTATTAAAGAAAACCCCTATCCATTGATTCTCTTTTGTTTGAAAGAAAGCGCGCTTCCAGCTTTCTTTACCCGAAGTTCTGCCGCAAATATTCCGATAAACATGATGCTGGCTGAAAAATTGAAATTGACGAAAGAGTCTTATTCCATATCGATCCCATTAGGTGCTACGATCAATATGGGCGGTGCTGCGATTACCATTTCCGTGATGTCATTGATGGCTGTACATTCCTTAGGGATTGAAGCACCGTTTGTTTTGAAAGTCCTTTTATGTATTTTGTCTGCTTTAGCTGCTTGTGGGGCTTCAGGTGTTGCGGGCGGTTCACTGTTATTGATTCCACTAGCATGTAGTTTGTTTGGTATCTCTAATGATGTTGCGATGCAAATCGTCGGTATCGGATTTATTATCGGTGTTATCCAAGATTCAATGGAAACTGCCTTAAATTCGTCAAGTGATCTGTTGTTTACTGCAATAGGAGAATTAGGCGCGCGTAAAAGAAGTGGAGAAAAAATCAAATTGAAAGATCGATTAGACGGATTAAATGAACATTGAACATTAGATATTTAGGGATGAACCTTAAGACGATTCAAATTTTTAATGAGTTATATAGATGTTCCTGTAGAATAGAGGTTCCTGTTAAATCGAGATAAAGTCGTTTATAATAACAATTAAAAGCATAGGTAATTGTTATTGGAGGCGCATCATGGATTTTTTACGTAAACTTGGTTTTTTCTTTTTACTATTAGGCGTGTTGAGTGATTTTTTGACTCCGTACGTATTAGGATTGTATTATCCTGAATTAGATCAAATGAAGAGTGTGATCAGTGTATTTGGAGAGGTTTTCAGTCCTGTAAGAAAGTCGTTTCTTATTTGGTCAGTGGTTTCAGGGATTTTTTTCATCCTGTCATTGCCTGCGTTGTATGCTGCATTTGCAAGTATATCTCGTGTGTTAGCTACCTTAGTTACAGCATCTATCGGTTTCTATGGTATAGGTGATTGTATTTTTACAGGTTTGTTCAGTATCAATACTCATGAATCTTCGTGGAATGTCTCGACATGGGTTCATAATATCGGATCAGGTTTAGGTTATAGTGGTTTTTTATTGTTTCCAGTTCTTCTTTTCTTGATCTATCGAAAAAATGAGCAACTGGACGTAAGCCACTTATACCTTGGACTGTCTGTGATCAGTTTGCTTTTTGCGGCGATTTATGGTCTGGCAAGAATCCCTTCTATAAATTCTTGGCCATTACTGAATAAAATAGGATTTTGCCAAAGAATCAGTTTTTTCTTTAATTATGTGCCCATTGCCTGGTTGAGTATCTTGCATCTCAAACAGTAAAACTTGAGTCGTCAAATTGAACAGTCAGCGGACATTTCGTCCGTTGGCTGTTTTTTTGTTTTTCTGAAATATAGTTCCATAATTTTCTTGTATAACTTCTGTTTTAGCGTATATTAACTGAGAAAGAGCAGTGTATGATTTCTCAGGTTATTTTAATCTTTTATTTGGTCTAGTTCTCCTTATAAGAAAAAATTATAGTGAATATAGAAGGTGATGGAAATGAGTGTAATACAATATCAAGAAAGCAAACTTCGAAGAGTAGCGATCCTGAACAGACTGTCCAATTTCGAGCATGTAAGCTACCAGCAACTTTCTGAAGAATATTATGTTTCCAGAAGCAGTATCGCAAATGATATTTCTTACATCAAATATGTATTTGCGAAAGAAGGGTTGAATCTCAGTTTTGATCGTTTCGGGACATATTTTGAAGGAAATGAAATACAGGTTCAGAAGGTACTGAAGCGTATGATCCTGAATCATTTTGATGAATTGGAGATCGTAAGAGAAATAGTGGATCGAAAGCTTCTAGAAACAGTCGAACGATCTTTTCGCGAGAGCATTGCAGACAAGCAAATTGAGATACCAGAAAGCTACTTTTCAAGTATCATCGTTTCGAACTTATTGATGATTCAGCGTTCAAGAGAAGGGAAGAAAATCAGCTTAAAAGGTAAAAATCAATATGGAAAGTATTTTTTAGAATTCAATAAATATCCCCTCGTTTGTGAATTGCTGCATCAGTTAGAGGAACAGCGTATTTACCAATTTTCGCAAGAAGAAGTACAGTATTTGACTTATGTTATTGTGGGAAGTGGTTTACGCTTTTTCATGAAAAATGAAACGATCCCTTTGGTATTTCGAGAAAAAATCCGGCAATTGATCCAAAAAGTGAGTAGAGGCATTCAGATAGATCTTACCCAAGATAGTCGTTTAGAAGAAGATCTGCTTGTACATCTGTATCAGCTGCTTTTACGTATTGAGGCTCAAACGACCATCGTAAATCCTTTGATAGATGAGATAAAACAAAATTATCCTTCTTTGTATGGTGTTGTCTGGTTTGCGTTAAATGATTTTCGCTGGCCTTATCAAGTAAGCTTGTCCGAAGATGAAGTAGGTTTTGTAGCTATCCATTTCCAAGCAGCAATCGAGCGTGTCAAACGATTAAATAGACTCTTATTCGTATGTCCCAATGGCATGGGAACCAGTTCATTTGTTTCTGCAAAAATCAGAAGAATCTTACCTGATATCGATAGTATCGAAACAGCATCTGTCGATAAATTGAACAGACTAGATTTGTTTGACGTAGATTTGATTATCTCCACTGTCGATATACCTAAGCAAATTAGACCAGTAGTAAGAATTTCTCCAATGGTTACTGCTAGAGATATGAAACGTATCATGAATCATTATATCGATCTGGTCATAGATAACGAACAAATAAACATTGAAGGCTCGATATCTGAAAAAGTGAAACATCTTATTTCCTCTAATGTCTATTTTGATCACTTGGATTCAAAAGAAGCTGCTATCCGTTTTTTGGTTGATCAGCAACAGTTTGAGAATGAAGATTTGAAACAACGATTTCTCCACTCTATTTTTGAGCGTGAGGAAATCCAATCAACATACTTGGAGAATGGTTTTGCTATTCCTCATGGCAATCCTAATGTCGTTAAACAAACTTCGGTTGCTGTATTGATAGCAGACAAGCCATTTTCATGGGGATATCAAAAGGCAGATATCGTTGTTCTGCTAATGATCCGAGAAGAAGATGTGAAAGAAGTCGAACCTGTGATGAAAATGGTCATGCAAGGAATAGAGGATAAAAATTGGTTTATTTCAAAAATGTTGGAGGTCAGAGAATGAGTACTATCAATAAATTGCTGCCGAAAAATCAAATCCAAGTAATAGAAACGGCTGAAAATTGGATGAAAGCAGTCGAAATCGCTAGCAATCCATTATTAAAAAACAAAATGATAACGCATACGTATTTAGAAAACATGATCCGAAGTGTAGAGGAAAATGGACCATATATGGTGTTGGCTGATTATTTTGCGCTGATGCACGCAAAACCAGGTCTTGGAGTAAACGAGCAAAGTATGAGTCTTTTAGTCGTAAAAGATGCCGTAGATATGAAAGGGAAACCAGTCCATATTTTTTTGGTTTTAGCTGCCAAAAACCACGAAAGCCATCTGGAGAGATTGAAAGATATCATGGAAATATTTATGGACAATGAAAAATATCAAACGATTTTATCAGGAAATAAAGAAACGATCATTCAGTTATTTGCATAAGGAGGAAGAAAAATGAAAATTTTAGCAGTATGTGGATTTGGTGTGGGGAGTTCTATGGTTTTGAAAATGTCTCTTGATAAAGTAATTAAGGAGCTTAGTTTAAAGGCGACAGTGGAAAATACAGATTTATCCACTGCCAAAGCAACGATGGCAGATGTTTATTTTACAAGTCATGAATTACTTCCAGAACTAAAAGCTTCTGTAAAAGCGCCTGTTTATCCTATTAAAAAGTATATGGATACTTCAGAAATAAAGGCGCAATTGGAACAATATCTAGCTGATAAGGGGGAATAAAAGAATGAATTTCATTAGTGAACACATCTTGAAGAATCCGCCCGTCTTGTTAGGTTTGATTGCGATGCTCGGGCTGATCATCCAGCGAAAATCATTTTCAGAAACGATTAAGGGAGCTTTGACCGCTGCATTTGGTATGGTTGCTTTGACCGCCGGAGTCAATATGCTGGTCGGAACGATTTCTCCAATCAATGTAGCTGTCCAAACACAGTTGGGTGTAGAAGTGACAGAAGGACTATCTGATGTGACGTTTACTGCAGAATATGGCGGAACGGTCGGATTAGCTATGTTTTTAGGATTAGTTATCCATTTATTGATTGCTCGGTTTACACCTGTGAAGACGATCTTTTTAACAGGTCATATGCTTTGGTGGTTTCCTTTCGTATTTGTAGCAGCTGGTGTGGAAGCAGGACTGTCAGGGGGAGCATTGATTGGAATCAGCGGGATTTTATCGGCTTGTTATTGGTCTTTCATGCCGTGGATCATGCGCAAATATGTCTGGGATGCTACGGGAGATGATTCTTTCCTGATTGGTCATCCAACGGGTGTTTTGTCTTTAGTTTCAGGATTTGTAGCAAAACGAGTAGGAAATAAAGAAAAATCGACAGAAGATATCAAAGTACCTGAGAATCTTTCATTTTTCCGAGAAATCTCAATTACAGGTGCACTAGTCATGTTCTTGATGAATACCGTAGTTGGGATCATCGCACCTGTTTTGATACCAGAAGGGGATAATCTCCTGATGTTTTCGATTGAAGCAGGGTTGAATTTTGGTGCAGGACTACTCATTATGCTATATGGTGTCCGACTACTGATCAATCAAATCATCCCAGCGTTTCAAGGGATTGCAGAAAAAGTCGTACCGGGAGCGAAACCAGCATTTGATGTGCCTATTTTATTCAATTATCGACCAAATGCAGTAATTATCGGTTTTATCGTGGCAATGATCACTTCTACGATTTTAGTTGTTTTGGCGAATTCATTCCATCTATTCGGCGTGTTGCTTGTGCCATTAGTAATCACAAGTTTCTTTGAATGTGGTGGTGCAGCAGTCATCGGTGAAGGTCAAGGTGGCTTTCGTGGAGCGGTTGTCGGAACAATCACAGCTTCATTTGTCATGGTCATATTAGCTGGTTTTTCAGCTATTGTTTTTAGTACGACGATCCAAAGCTGGATATTGATTTTCGGCGGAAACGATTTGTCGTTATGGGGAATGATCGGTAGAGGATTCAGCGGTTTGTTTGGAGGGTTCTAGATGTTCAAATATATGGATAAAATCAAACAGTTATTAGATTTGGTTGAAAAGGAAGAAAAAAAGTCAATCAAAGAAGCAATCGATGTATTGACCCAAGCGAATCTGCAAAAACGTTCGGTCTATATTTTTGGTGCTAGTCATGCTGGTATCTTAGCGGAAGAGATGTATTATCGGGCAGGTGGGATGATGACCATCAATGCTATCTTTGGACGAGAAGTGATGCTAGATCGTTCCCCTATCACCTTTACCAGTCAAATGGAACGTTTAGAAGGATATGGAACGAATTTAGCAAAAACAATTTCATTTAAAAATCAAGATGTATTGATCCTTCACTCGGTATCGGGAAGAAACCCAATCATTATTGATTTAGCGTTAACTGCAAAAGCGAAGGGCGTAAAAATCATTAGTTTGACGAATGTCCAATATTCACGATCGGTGACTAGTCGTCATTCATCAGGGAAACGATTGTTTGAGGTTTCTGATATAGTTATCGATAACCATGGGGATATAGGAGATGCTTGCTGTGAGCTGACAGGTATCGTACAAAAAGCCGGTCCTTCCTCTACTGTAATCGGTGCAGCCATCCTCAATACGATCATCGTGGAAGTTTGCGAACAGCTTATTGCAAATGGGATAAAACATCCTCCTATATTTTATTCGGCGAATTTAGATGGGGGCGATCTGCGAAACGCGGAATTATATGAGGAATATAAAGAAGTGATTCATTATGAATTCATGTAATTCATAATGGCAATTTATCTTTTAGAATATAAGTGAAATAAAAGGGCTGCGACAAAAGTATTGTCACAGTCCCTTATTTCGAACAAAGGGTGTTCCAGAAGTATCTTTCGGAAATAAACCCAAATTTCTTGAATTATTTAAAAGAAAATCGTTTTTTCAAGATAATAGTGAATAAGAAGATGATCCATCCAACGATAGTGAGCATCCAACCTGTCGTTAAACCAGGTGTATGATAGATCAGTTTGATTTGATGATTACCTGGATTGAGGAGTAATCCTGTATACATATAATTCGATTGGATAATTGGTATTTTCTTTCCGTTATCATAAGCAGTCCATCCTTTTTCATAAGGGATGGTTAATAAAAGCAATTTTTCTTTTTCCAGATTTAGTTCACCAGATACTTCATTTGCCGAAAAATGGACATTCTGAAGTGTGTTTTCCCTTAATTTAGCTATTTCCGTACTTAATTGACTATAGTCACGCGTATATAACTCAATAGAATCAAATGTATAGACTCCTTGATTTCTAAAGCTGACTTGAATAGTTTGATTAGGTTGCACTGCCCCTAAATTAAGTAAGGAATTTTTGATCCCTACGTACCATCCTTGATATTGATTTCGAAAATTAAACTCTTTTGACAGTTGTCCATAAGTTACTTTTAAATACGTGGCAGTCTCAGTTGGAAGAAATAATCCTGGTTGTGTATTAGGATAATTTATTCCCTTAAACCGTAGAAACAAATAATTATTTGTCAATTCAGATGGAGCGTCTACAGAGAACGTAACAGTTGCATTGTTCTTAGAAACGATATACTGATTTCCTTTTATCTCTACTCCATCCGTTTGCTGAATATGATCGTTCAGTTTTTTGATTCCTTTATCGGTCATCTGATTTTTCTTTAGACCAGAGATATCTTTATTTATAATAACACTTTTTGTCATACTATCCATAATAGCTAATGAACTAGTTTGAGTATCATTTTGTTTGATATAGGAATCGTACGTATAGCCAAAAGGTAGGAAATTTGTATTCTGATAGATTTCTACATCTTGACCATTTTTATTGATTGTTTGTAAATAAGTATAACCAAAAGGAATATCTTGATTAGTGTCAGTTTTTAGTTTTGCGTAATATTTGCTATTTGCTAAAGTGCCTAATTCTGCACGACTATCTAGCCCATAATATTCATAGTCACTGTTGATATTGTTCTCAATAGACTGATTGAAGGAAAAAATATTTTTATTTGCTAAACTAAAATAAAAATTCGTACTATTTATTCCCCTTAACAAAGCATTGTTTTCTTCGGAACGAGGATTTCCAGTTTTAGACAATTCATACCGAGACCAGTCAGTATCTTTATTGATAATATCTGAGATAGCTGAACTTTTTGGTGCCCAATAATCATTTTCTACGATATTTTTATCAGTATAACTGTTAATGATAAGGGGATTGATTTTGATATTTGTTTGAAAGGCTCCATAAACTAGAGCATTCAAAAATACCAGTATACTCAACGCGATTTTTGTTTTTTTCGAATTAGCAAACAATAAAAAGATAGTTGAATAGAGCAACAGGAAGATCAAACCGATATAAGGCGGTACATCACGCTTATAGTTTGCAAAAGTGAAAAGGATAAAGAAAAAGAAAACAATAAAAGAAATATGCACAAACCGTTTTCTTTTTGATAAATCAGTTGCGGATTCAACTAAAACAGGTAAGTATTTTGCTGTTAGAAAAGCCCAAAAGAATGCATAACCAAACATCCAACGATTCGTGCTATAAGAGAATCCGTTGAAAAGACTACCAAAAAATGGAAAGAATAAAAAAATAGTCAACAAGCTAATGGCTAAAAGATCAAGTCTTGCAAAATTATTTTTTTGCTTAGAACGATATAAAATAACGGATAATACAAAAACGATGATTGGGAAAAAGGCTGTGACAGTTGAGGCTTCTCCTCCGTAAACTGGTGAAATAAAGTTTTTCACAAAATTCAAATAAAATGATTTCGTGTAAAAAGGTAAGAGCGTTGAATGAATCTCCCCACGTCCAGCATTGAAAAATTGATTAATTACGGGAATGAAAATAACGGAGCCCATCATTATTCCTAATACGTAACTACCAATAGATTTGAATAAAAGAGAAAACAACACTTTATAGTCCTTTAAAGTATAAAGTTCAAAATATCTGTAAACAGCGTATAAAAAGATTAAGATAGAAAGCATATAAAAGAAATAAAAGTTGCTGATAACAGAAATGAAAATCATAAACGTAAAGAGTTTATATCCTCTTTTCTCGAAGATATACTCAAGCCCCAAACATAGCAATGGTAGATAAATCATCGGATTGATGAAGTAAGGGTGTTTCCAAGCAGAACTTAGTACGAAACCAGAGAATACATAAATGAATGTGGCGATAAAAGTTTGATAGTTGGCCATTTTCTTATATCGAAGAAAGATCGATATAGAGATTCCGGAAAAGAAAATGCGTAACATGATTGCTAATGAAAAGGCAAATTCTGCATACTTTGGTTTAGCAAATACTGCTAATAGTGAAAACGGATCACCAATGATATAGTAATGTAATGTTCCTAAAATATCTTGACCATAACCAATACTAAAATCATAAGTTGGGATAGAAAAGTTATGATCAATCAAAATATTTTTGATTATTTCCCGAATATATTCGCCAAAATAAACAAATGAAACAAAGTGTTGGGATTGACCATCCCATAGCTCAACAGGGGCTTTTCCAGCAATAGGCCACCACATATAAAGACTAACGATAACGACCCATAAGCAGATGCTTAAAATAGAATAGTAAGTGAAAGCATCTTTTTTTAACAGTTTTTTCAAAACAAGTTCCTCCGATAATAGATTAAAGAATATATATCAAGTATAGACAATGAGAATTAGGAAAACTAGCATTATTTTAAAATGAGTATCTGAAAATCAAGGGGACATCAATAGTTTGCAAGCTACGCTATTTAGATTATGTTATACTCATGAAGCAAATAAATTGTAACTGATCATAAAGGAGTTAAATAAATATGAGAAACATCAAGTTGACAATCGAATATGACGGAAAAAGATATTCAGGCTGGCAAAGACTTGGAGATGACGATAAAACCATCCAAGGGAAAATCGAAAAAGTGTTGCATCAGATGACAAATGAAGAAATAGAAATTATTGGATCAGGAAGAACAGACGCCGGCACGCATGCGCGAGGACAAGTGGCAAATTTCAAAACAAACACAGAAATTGAGCTGTCAGAAATGATCGACTTTATGAATCGTTACCTTCCGCGAGATATTGTCATCAAAAGAATCGAAGAGATGCCTGAGCGCTTCCATGCAAGATATAATGCGGTGGGCAAAAAATACAGCTATTATGTTTGGAACAACGTGATTCCTTCAGCATTTGAACGAAACCACAGCTTTTATTTTCCTCAAGAGTTGGATATGGATAAGCTGAATGCAGCTTGCGAAAAATTGATGGGTACACATGATTTCATTGGTTTTTCTGCATTGAAAAAATCAAAAAAATCTACGGTACGTACGATTGATGAATTATCTATCGAACGTAAGGGAGAAATGCTTCATTTTACTTTTGTCGGAGACGGATTTCTATATAAAATGGTGCGAATCATCATGGGAACATTACTAGAAATCGGTACAGGTGCCATGCCGATAGAAACAATCGATGAAATATTCGAAAGCAAAGTGCGGCAACATGCAGGAGAAACCGTCCCTGCACAAGGTCTGTTTTTGGATGAAGTTTATTATCGTTCATAAAAAAAGAATCATCTTTACTCGACTTCTGAGAACTGGAAAACATCCCTTTTTTCAGAGGTCGTTTTTTAGTTAAATCAAACCATAGACCATAGAGTATGCTTTTTAAGATAAAGATCATCTTATATCATCTGAAGCCGCTTATCTTCTTTGAATAAATACGATTCAATCGCTTATTTCCTCACTTTATGATAAATTACAGCTAAAGTCACTAGCTTGTCTTCTTCGGAAAGGAGGAGAGTCTATGGATAAGGAACAAGTATTCATTCAAACTCTTTATAATCTGATTTTAAATCCGAATACACGAGATTGGGAACGAAAAGTATTGATCCAGACAAAGAATGACATAAGAGAAAATACATCCGTTAAAGAACAGTTATCGAAACTAGAAGCAACACTACGTCCATTAGCTATCCGGATGAACCTAACGCCTGATGTAATGGATTTTTATTTATTGCTTACAGAAGGATTTGACACGCAGCAAAAATATGACTTTTCCAAGCATGCTATGCAAGATGCTGACTATCAAGAACGTGCAGTATTTGCAGGGGGATGTTTCTGGTGCATGGTCGAGCCGTTTGAATCGAAAAAAGGGATCCTATCTGTTTTGTCAGGATACACGGGCGGACATGTTGAAAAACCAAATTATGATCAAGTGAGCGGTGGCTACACAGGTCACATGGAAGCTGTGGAGATCATTTATGATACGAGAGAGATAAGTTATAGCGATTTATTGACAATCTATTGGCAAATAACTGATCCCACAGATGCCTTTGGACAATTTCAAGATAGAGGGAAGCAATACCGTCCGGTGATTTTTTATCAAGACGAACGTCAGAAAGAATTAGCGGAGCAATCGAAACAGGAACTAGTCAGTTCAGGAACGTTCCACCAACCAATCGTCACAAAAATTGAACCAGCTAGTACGTTTTGGCCAGCAGAAAATTATCATCAGCAATTTTACAAAAAACAACCAAAACGCTATAAAAAAATTCAGCAAGCACGTAAGCAATTTCTGATTTATCAACGAATAAAAAACAAATGGTAAAAAAATACAAGAAAAAATCATTTTGACTAACTCCTTTTCTTTAAAATGTAGTAAACTAAAAGCAGAATAAAAGAAAGCGTTTTAAAAATGGTGAGGAGGAGAAAATTTGTATATTGCAGATAGTGCACGTTATGAAAAAATGGAATATCGTAAATCCGGTCATTCAGGTTTAAAATTACCAATTTTATCTCTCGGATTATGGCAAAATTTTGGAGATTATGATCCTATCCATAACCAAAGAGAGATTTTAAGAGGTGCTTTCGATATGGGAATTACCCATTTCGACCTTGCGAATAATTACGGAGGCCCTGCTGGAGCTGCAGAGAAAAACTTCGGGCGTATTTTTAGAGAAGACTTTCAAGCCTACCGTGATGAACTGATTATTTCTAGCAAAGCAGGTTATCATATGTGGGAAGGTCCATACGGAGAATGGGGCTCGCGTAAATCTATCATTTCAAGTTGTGATCAGAGTCTCCAAAGAATGGGGCTAGATTATGTTGACATCTTCTATCATCATCGTCCAGACCCTGATACACCTTTGGAAGAAACAGCAGAAGCATTGATGCAACTTGTAAGACAAGGAAAAGCATTATATATTGGTATATCCAACTATAATGGAGAAGACACCAAAAAAATGACTGAAATTTTAAAAAGAAAAGAAGCACCGTTCATTATTCATCAGATGCGCTACAATATGTTTTCTCGTGAACTACTAGAAGACGACTTATCTCCAGTATTAGAAGAAGAAGGGCTAGGAGCAATCACGTTCAGCCCGCTTGCCCAAGGTTTGCTGACAAATCGTTATCTGCATGGGATTCCTGAAGATTCTAGAGCACATCGTAAGGAAATACCATTCCTTTCAGAAGAACAAGTTGGATCAACTCTGGAAAAAATCAAAGCACTGCAGACAATCGCCGTATCACGAGGACAATCATTAGCGCAAATGGCCCTTGCATGGAATTTGCGACAAAAATCTGTTACGAGTGTACTGGTTGGAGCAAGTCGGTTAAGTCAGTTACAAGAAAGTGTTCGAATGATGGATAATTTAGATTTCTCACCAGAAGAAGAATTGAAAATCGACCAAATTCTAGAATAGAAAAGATGTAATCAAATTTTTTATCCATCTATCAAAAAATGAACAAAAAATGTCATCAAGAATCGAATGAAGAACATCTATTATTGAACATCATACGTTTTGTCGTTCAAAATAAAAAGGATCGAAGGCTAGGAGTGAATTTTATCCTAGTCTTTTTTTATGGTAAATAGCTTCGTTTGTATATCCATGAACGGATGAATCGATTTTTTATACAAAAAATCATCAGACGATTCAAACGTGTTATAATAATTACGAAAAAATACATCAGATGAAAAGGAGGTATATGGTTTGGAAGAAAATAAAACCCTAGTAGAAGTAACCACGGACAAGATCCTTAGATATTTAAAGGAAAAGCAGTTGCAAGTAGGAGATAAGTTGCCGAATGAATATGAGTTGTCCGATTATTTAGAGGTGGGACGCAGCACGGTGCGAGAAGCTGTCCGAGCGCTTGCTTCTAGGAATATTCTTGAAGTTCGGCAAGGGGCGGGGACATTCGTCAGTGATAAGCGAGGGATTGCTAATGATCCGCTCGGTTTTTCTTTGATTGAAGATCAGGATCGGATGATACGAGACTTGTTTGAGCTGAGATATTTATTGGAGCCAAAGATGGCAGGGTTAGCGGCGGAATATGCAACGAAAAATCAAATCAGCCGAATGAAAAGCTTAACGCAAAAGATTGAAACGTCTTTTCGAGAAGGTACACAAGATCATGTTCAATTAGACATCGATTTTCATACGACGATTGCAGAAGCTAGCGGAAACGTAGCGTTACTGCATATCATTCCGATCATTAATGAATCGATTGCTTTATTTAATAAAAATTATGATATCCAGCATTTGAAAATCGAGACGATCGATATCCATACAGAAATCGTTCAGGCTATCGAGAGGCGGAATGTACTTGCGGCATTTGATGCGATGACTGTCCATATGGCAATAAATCGGAGAGAATTACAGAAAATAATTGGGAAGAAAGAAACTAATTGACAGTTCATCTGATGTATTTTATGATAAATACATCAGATGAATTTTTGTTTTATATTTGGTAAAACGGACAAGCAAATAGTTTTTATTCACCGAAATGTAAGCGCTGACTAACAGACAAAAAGAGATGGCGGCAAGGAGAAGAAGTAGGAATGAGGGGATCTGGAATGAGTTTTATGGATAAATTAGCCAATGTTTTAGGGAATGTGGCAACGAGAATCAATAATTTAAGGTATATCATGGTGATAAAAAACGCATTTGCTGCATTGATTCCGGTAATTATTACGGGTGCTTTTGGCACGTTGTTTTCAGCAATGGTCTTTGATTCGGAAAATGGGTTAGCACAGATAAGTTTTTTGCGTTTTTTAGAAGAATTAAAACCTATCGCATCTGCCATCAGCTATGTCACACTAAGTTTCTTGACCATCTATGCTGTTTTTCTGATAGGGATCGAATTAGCAAAGCTGAATAAAGTGGATGGTGTATTCCCTGGTATCATCGCAGTGATGTCTTATTTATCTGTTAATCCAACTGTTTATGAATTAGTGAATGAAAATCAGACTGTTATAGTAGAAAACGTATTGGCTAAACAATATACAGATACGAAAGGGTTATTTTTGGGAATGTTGGTCTCCATCCTTTCCATTGAACTTTATTGCTGGTTGAGGAAACAGAAGAAACTACAGCTGAGAATGCCTGATACCGTGCCAACGAATGTTTCTGCCAGTTTTTCTGCGTTATTTCCCACGATTCTGACAGTATCAGGTATCGCGGCTGCGGGATTTATCATCAAAGAACTTACAGGGATGTACCTTTATGATATCATTTACAATATCGTACAACGCCCATTAGAAGGTGTCGTTCAAGGGCTACCTGGTATCTTGTTACTGATGTTTATTGCACAAGTCTTTTGGGTGATTGGTATCCATGGGAATCAAATGGTGAAGCCAATTCGAGAACCGTTGCTTTTAGCGGCAATTGCTGTAAATACGGAAGCTTTTGAAGCTGGAAAAGAAGTACCAAACATTATCACTATGCCATTTTGGGATATGTATATGAGTATGGGCGGGTCTGGGGTCACGATAGGTCTACTGATAGCAGTATTGCTAGTGGGAAAACGAGAAGATATGAAACAAATCGCCAAGTTATCTCTTGCTCCTGGGATCTTCAATATCAATGAACCAGTTATTTTTGGTATGCCGATCATGCTGAATCCTATTTTAGCTATCCCGTTTATCTTAACGCCGCTTGTTACAGGAACGATCGGTTATTTTGCAACCGCTTTAGGATTTGCGGCAAAAGCAGTTGTAATGGTTCCTTGGCCGATGCCGCCGATTGTCAATGCTTATCTGGCCACAGCAGGAAATATCGGTGCAGTTATTACGCAACTTGTTTGTATTGTTGTTTCTATTTTGATTTATCTGCCATTCGTAAAAGTAGCAAATCGTGTGGAAAATGATGGGATCTAAAAAAACAGGAGGAAATCATGAAAATTACTATTCCAGAAAATTTTATTCTTGGTGCAGCATCTTCTGCTTGGCAAACGGAAGGTTGGAAAGGAAAAAAAGAAGGACAGGATTCGTTTATAGATAGCTGGTATAAAAATGAACATTTTGTTTGGCATGATGGGTATGGTCCAGCCGTAGCAACTAATTTTATGGAGCAGTACCAACAGGATATAGATTTGATGAAATCCATCCATCTAACACATTATCGGACTTCTATCAATTGGGCTCGTTTTTTCACTGATTACGAGAATTGTATAGTAGATGAAGAATATGCTCAGCATATAAGTGAAATGATCGACTCTTTGATCGAAGCAGACGTAGAACCGATGATTTGTTTAGAACACTACGAAGTCCCTGCTTTTCTTTTGGAAAAATATGATGGTTGGTCTTCAAGAAAAGTGGTTGATTTTTATGCTAAGTACGCAAAGATTGCTTTTGATCGTTACGGTGACAGGGTAAAAAACTGGTTTACATTCAACGAACCAATCGTTCCCCAAACGCGTTGCTATTTGGATGCTGTTCGCTGGCCGCATGAACAAAACACAAAAAAATGGATGATGTGGAATTATCACAAAGTTTTAGCAACGGCTAAAGCTGTAGAAATTTACCATAGTGGCAATTATGGCGGAAGGATTGGCTGTATTTTAAATCCTGAGATGGTCTATGCTCGTTCCAGTTCTCCAGAAGATCAAAAAGCTGCTTATATGTATGATCTGTTTTATAATCGAGTATTTTTTGATCCGATGGTAAAAGGATACTACACAGAAGAGTTCCTGGAGTTGTGTCGAAAACAATCGATTTATTTTGATCCTGCAACAGAGGATTTAGAAACGATCCAACATCATACAGTAGATTTCCTTGGAATCAATCAATATTACCCTAAACGCGTTCGTGCTCCTCGTTATCAATGGAATGAAGAGACACCGTTTCATCCAGAACGATATTATGAAGTCTTTGATTTACCTGGAAAGAAAATGAACAATTCCAGAGGGTGGGAGATCTATCCAAAAATCATGTATGATATAGCTATGTATCTAAAAGAAAATTATCGTAATATTCCTTGGCTGATAACAGAAAACGGTATGGGAAGAGAACATGAAGAACAGTATATGGATGAGAAAGGGATCGTGCAAGATGACTATCGTATCGAATTTATCGGACAGCATTTGCGTTATTTGATCAAAGCAGCAGAAGAAGGTGCCAATTGCGAAGGTTATATGCTATGGGCATTCACTGACTGTGTTTCACCAATGAATGCATTTAAGAATCGATATGGATTAGTTCGAATCGAATTGAACGATGAACGAAGCAGAACACTGAAAAAGTCTGCTTCATGGTATCAGTCTCTGATTGATAAGAGAGAATTAAGCTTACCTGATGAAGCCTATAAATAACTAGAATTTTTTCGAAGATATTGATTCTATTTGCTGGTTATTTGAAATAAAAGAGGTTGTGAAAGAAGCATTTTAACCTCTTATTCAAAAAAGTTGTGACAAAAGATTTGTCATAACTTTTTTTGTGCACGTTAAAAGAAATAAACACAATAAAAAAGAATTTGTGTGTTTAGTGTGCGCTTTCTTTTTTAGTGTGTATGCAACTTGGTATAGACCATAAACGTGATAATATCAACTTTTTAAAGCGCTTTTAAAGTTGGCACACTACTTGCTTTATATACAAGTGTAAGAATAGAAAGGAACGTGTTTAAAATGGAAAAGAGAACAATCATGCTTGTATGTTCAGCTGGAATGAGTACAAGCCTCCTAGTCACAAAAATGCAAAAGGCAGCAGAAGCAAAAGGAATGGAAGCAGATATCTTTGCTGTCTCTGCCTCAGATGCAGATAATCAACTAGAATCTAAAAATGTAGACGTTTTACTTTTAGGTCCGCAAGTACGTTTTATGCAAAATCAATTTGCTGAAAAGCTAGCACCTAAAGGCATTCCTTTAGATGTAATCAATATGGCTGACTATGGCATGATGAATGGTGAAAAAGTACTTGACCAAGCAGAAAAACTAATAAATAAATAATAAAAATATCGGAGGAAACAAGAAATGGAAGATCAAAAAAATCTAGAAGCCATCATGGGTCTGATTATGTTTGGCGGAAATGCAAAAAGCGATGCAATGGAAGCGATTGCTGCGGCGAAAAAAGGAGATTTTACTTTAGCAGAGGAAAAAATCAAAGATGCAGAGGAATCTTTAGTCCAAGCACATCACTCTCAAACAGAGATGCTGACGCAAGAAGCACAAGGAAACCACGTTGAAGTAACACTTTTGACAGTTCACAGTCAAGATCACCTCATGACATCTATTGCTTTTACAGATTTAGCAAAAGAGATCATTGATCTGTATCGTCGGTTGGACGCGTAATCCACAGTAAAGAAAAGAGGGAAGATTTATGGATAAATTTGTTGCATTTATGGAGAAACATTTTATACCTGTCGCATCAAAAATTGGTGCACAACGGCATTTAGTTGCGATTCGAGATTCATTTATGGTGAGTATGCCGTTAATGATTTTAGGAGCATTAGCAGTAATGATCAATAACTTACCGATTCCCGGTTTCCAAGAATTGATGAATTCAATTTTTGGCGGTGAATCATGGAAAGGATTCGGGGCTGCAGCTTGGAACGGCACATTTGCCATTCTTTCTGTCTTGATTGCTTTCTTACTTGCGTATCATTTAGCTAACGGCTACCGAAAAGACGGTGTTTCCGCAGGTGTGATTTCTTTAGGCTCTTTCTTTGCTTTAGGCGGAGCATTAGGTATGAGCTCAAACGGTTTGTTTATTGCTATTATTGTTGGGATTATTTCAACAGAAATCTTTGTACGTTTAAGCGGAAATGAAAAATTGATTATCAAAATGCCTGATGGTGTGCCACCAGCAGTTGCGAAAGCATTTGCTTCATTACTGCCAGCAATGATCACTATCTCTGCCTTTGCTTTAGTTGCTGCAATTTTTGCTGCATTTGGGGTTGATGATATCGTGGGTTCATTCTATACAGTGGTCCAAGAACCATTTATGGGACTTGCGAACTCTTATCCATCTGCATTATTGCTTGCATTTATCACCCCATTCTTATGGTTCTTTGGTTTACACGGGGCGAATATGGTCGATCCTTTGATGCAAACGATCAATGCGCCAGCAATCGAAGCAAATGTCAATGCGATCGCAGCTGGACATAGCGCGCCATTTATCGTGAACAAACCTTTCTTCGACAGCTTTGTCAATTTAGGAGGAACAGGTGCAACATTAGGTTTACTGTTAGCTATTTATTTAGTAGGACGTAAAAACAAACCATATATGGTTGTAACAAACTTGTCGATTGCGCCAGGTGTTTTCAATATCAATGAACCAACGATGTTTGGTTTACCAATCGTATTGAATCCAATTATGTTCATTCCATTTATTTTGACACCAATGGTTTTAGTTAGTGTTGCGTACTTTGCGACTTCTACAGGTTTAGTGCCAGCAGCTACCGTTATGCCACCATGGGTAACGCCACCAATTATTGGCGGTGTAGTGGCAACGAAGAGTATTGCAGGTGGTGTACTGGCCGCTGTCAATCTGATCCTTTCTATTTTGATCTATCTGCCGTTCGTCAAGGTAGCTACGATCCAAAAAAGAAGAAAAGAAGCTTTGGATGCTTAATGAATAAAGAAAGCAGAACCGGTTATCTGGTTCTGCTTTTTTTATGAAAACAAGTAATTTAAAACTTAGGATCGAATAATGAATGAGAAAATCGAGGTATATTTGTCTTGGAATTTGTGTATAAATAAAAAATCCCATTCATTCAAAAAAATCGAGCGATTGAAAAGCTATTTGAAATACAAGGTGCTATAATAGACCAAATATGAATGGGAGAGAGTACAAATGGAGAGAAGAACAGTCATAAAATTGCGGGATCGACCGACGTTGATAAAAGAAACAGCCGAATGGTTTGCTTCAAAATGGCATCTGCCAGTTGCTGTTTATGAAGAAAGTATCCAAGCAAGCACGAGAAAAAATGCATCGGTTCCGCAATGGTATGTGGTGTTGGATGAGTGGGGAGAGATTATTGCAGGTGCAGGTGTTGTTGACAATGATTTTCATGATCGAGTAGATTTGACTCCAAATGTCTGTGCGCTGTTTGTTGAAAAAGACTACCGAAACCAACGGATTGCCAAAATGATTTTAGAAACGATCAAGCAAGACTTTGCAGAAATGGGCGTAAAGATGCTTTATCTTGTGACGGACCATACGGATTTTTATGAAAAATACAATTGGCAATTTATCGGGATGGCTCAGGATAATGAAGGAATTCCTGTGCGAGTGTACCAAATGCCGCTGTAAGAGTAGGTACATGAAACAGCATATAGAGAAGGAAACCGAAAAATTGTTCTATACTTAGAAATTTTTTCGAATCGCAGTATGCGAAATATGCACAACACAAGAATAACAAAAAAGCATGGAGAAGGCTAAACGGCCTTCCCATGCTTTTTCCTTGTTCTTTTCTCGTCGTAAATAAAAATGTTCCTAACGATTCTGAGAATAGGACGAATCGTCAAGAAAATAGCACCAGCCAAATAAAAATAGGTGCCATATCGATCGGGGATTTTAGTTAAGGAAGCAAGGCTTCCAAAAATATAGAAAATCCCGGTTAATAAATCGACAGCTAGTGAGATCAATGTGTAACGGTTTTGGAAATAGAAGCGGAAGCGACGCCCTCGTATTTCGATATCTTCTTCTTTTCCTATTTCAATCTCATGGGTATTTTGTTTGATTTTGGGCATAAAGAAAATCACCTGTATTTTTTACTGATTTCAAGGTTTCAAAACAACTTTTATATTTTTATCTTCTTTTTTGTCAAAGATCTCATATGCTTGTGCTGCTTCTTCTAGTGGTAGCGAATGAGTAATGATCTGTGTAGGATCAAATAGTCCTTCTGCAATCATTTCGTAGATTTTCGGCATCAGATGGATAATGGGTGCCTGTCCATGTTTGACCGCAATATCTCGCATGAAAAACTCTTGAAGCGGGTAAGAAGAAGCTGGCGTCATATACACACCAGTTACTTGGACGGTTCCGAATTTTTTGACAGCTTGCGAAGCCATCTGTAAAGGCGAAATCGTGCCGCTTTGTAGGCTCACCAAATTTTTTGCTTTTTCTTTTACAGGCTCTAACCCGTCCATTCCTACACAATCGATGATGACATCGGCACCACCTTTAGCCAACTCATATAATTCCGTTCCAGCTTGTGCTGTGTCTTCTAAGAAATAAGTTTCCACGCCGTTGTAATTAGCCGCTTTATCTAAACGATGTTGTACTGGATCCACTGCAATCACGCGCTCTGCTCCAGCCATTACAGCGAATTTTTGAGCAAATAGACCGACTGGACCAGATCCTAGAATCACAACTGTATCGCCTTTTTTTACGCCTGCATTTTCAACGCTCCAATAAGCTGTAGGCAAAATATCTGATAGAAACAAAACTTTTTCATCAGGAAGATTATTATCTGGAACGACAAACGAAGTAGAGTCTGCATAAGGTACTCTTAGGTATTCTGCTTGCCCACCCCAATGATTGCCATTCAACTTGCCAAATCCGAAAAGCCCACCATATAACTGATCTGGATTTGATTCATCACATTGGCTTTCCATGTGATTCAGGCAGAAATGACAATGACCACAACTGATATTAAAAGGGATAACCACTCGTTGCCCTTTTTTCAATGTTTGAACTTGTGATCCTACTTCTTCAACGATTCCCATAGGTTCGTGACCTACAACATACCCTTTTTCCAAAACTGCTTCACCATGATGGTAAAGATGCAGATCGGATCCGCAAATGGCGGTTGCTGTGATACGGATGATTGCGTCTGTTGGTTCTAATATTCTTGGATCATCTACGTTTCTGATTTCCATTTTTTGTTTTCCTTGCCAAGTGACTGCTTTCATTGGAGATGCTCCTTTCAGATTCACAAAATTGTCTGCATTATTGGTACTACAGATAGTTTCATTCTAAAGGAGTTCTTATCTTTTTGATAATGAAACGCTTTTTTCTCAAAATAAAAATCCTCAAAAAAGCAAGAGTTCCAAATTTTTTTTTTATTAGAAAAAGAAGGTGTGTGCCTTCATTGTATCCTTACGTACAGTAAAGTATAGTTGAACTATTGAATCATTTTAACTATTTAAACAATAACCAATCATCATTCGTTTCAGTGAAAAAACAAATACGAGGAGGCGTAATGAAACAAATTCAAAATAAATGGAATAAACGGATCATTGTTATGATTAGTTCTGTCTGCCTGTTTTGCCTGACTGTTATGCTTTGTTTAATAAGCACCTTGGCAAATCAACATTTTATGTTAGAGCAAAACATGCAATCGGACTATGCGAAAAAAGTAGCTGCTGAGATCAATCAAGAGATCCAAAGCTATCATTATGAGATTGGAGCTCCGGCTGAAGCATTGGAAAAGATTGTTTCTGAAGAACTAGTACAAAAAAATATCGAGCTTTTCATCCGCAACAGATATGAAAAAGAACCAGTAGAACTGATCGGAGAAAAGGAAGTAGAAGAAAAGCTCCAAGAGATAATCAATACATACAAACAAGAAGAAGCAGAGGATGATCCATTTGCTAGTGAAGAAAACAATTTACTCATCTATATGACTTCTGGGATTTTTCGATGAGGAATACAATCAATTTATTTGATGTCGTTCATCGATCAGATATTGACGATACGAGAGCGAATGGTTTCTTTTCTTCCAGTGATTAGTAGTATCTTACTTGTATTGCTGAGCGGAGTGTTTTATTTATACAGAATGTCTTGGAAAAAAGTTCTTTGGTCATTTGCAGTGGTGATTGGAGGAGCAGGCTTCCAATTATTAAGTCTGTCAGTCAGTCTCTATTTGTACGATATGACCAGTCAGTTAGATATTCGAACCCAAGCACTGCAACATTTGTTAGACACATATATTTTGTCATTCATCCAATTTTTTAGTGTAGTGGCAATCGTTGAAGTAGTGATAGCAGCTGGATTATGGTGGATTGGCAAGAGAGTGAATACTGAAAAAATGGTTTTTTCAAAAAGAAACGAATATAAATAACAAGAGGTTGTGACATGAAATCTGTCACAACCTCTTGTTATGAATAAACGGTGTTCAAAAGCCAGTTTCTCGGTATTAAGCCAAATTTATGCAAAAATGTAGAAAGCCATTTCCCAAAAATTTTTCTTAATACTCGAAACTAAACGACTTTTTCACAACCTCTTGGTAAACGGTGTTCAAAAGCTTGCATTTGCGGTAATAAGCCTAACCAAACGAAAAATATGAGAAGCTATTTTTGCTTGGCTGTTCTTATTACTTGATGCAAGGCAGCTTTTTCACAACCTCCTGATTATTCAAACATTTTTTTTGCGGCACGAGCTAGAGTAGGGATGTCTTTGTCGTAACGCGGTGTTTTGACAAGACGGGACATAGGGATGCCCGCAAAATGGAAAGCAGCGATTTCTCCAGAACGTACAGCACTTTGTTCAGTAAAGATCATCTGATAAGGCTGCTCAACAAATTCTCCTGTAAAGGCCAGATTGGTTGAATGTTTAGGAATGACTTTTGGTCGATCACTTTTTGCACGGTTATTAAATAATGCGGAAGCATAAGGCATATAGACAGGGATATTATTTATTACGCTGTCGAAAATCTCTGTTTCTTTTTCACGAATATTCACTGGTCCAGGATCTACTTTTGAAAGTTGTCCAATCAGTTCTTCCAACATTTCTTTTCCGTTCATCTTAATATACTGTTTATCCACAAATTCGCCACGTCGTCTTGGATAAAGGAAATAACCCCAAATAACTGTTTCATTTGGTTTTTGAGACGTAAAATGCGGTTGATGATGCACGACGATAGACATATTGACATCTTTTTGGCCTAACGACGTGATCGGTGTGGTTGAAATAAATGAATTCAAGGCATTTCCTGGTTCTTGAGTCGTGATACGGGTGATTTCATTCAACAACAAATGGTTTTTCGTCGTCAGGGTAAAGCTGACCCATTCGCTCGCATCTCGATCCGCGAAAAATTTATCGGGATTTCCTAAGTTATAGAAACGTTCGCTGGCTTTTTTCCAGAGACTAGAAGCTGCACCATAATCCATATTTTCTACAGCTGGTGTTTCGTAATCTCCCAAAGTAGCTGAATCTGTAATGGAACCATTCGTGAAAATGACCGCTGTATCTTCATCTACCGTGACATGTTCCTCTTCCTGAGTCAATGTATTGGTCATTTTCAAACCAGTCACAGTGATTTCATCTTGCATCGGTGTTTCTTTGAATTCCCAGTCAGTGACACGGCGGTTCAAAATGATTTTGCATCCTTGTTCTTTCAAGTACTCGATCAAAGGAAGCATGATACTTTCGTACTGATTGTAACGTGTTCGATTGACGCCCACTAAATGTTCGATTTGAGTGAATTCATAAATCATTTGATGCATATAGCGACGCAATTCTTGAGCAGAACTACGTGTTCTGAAAGCAAATGTTGTTTCCCACATAAACCAGAAGTTTGTTTCAAAAAAGTGTGGATCATCTTTGAAATATTCTTCGATAGTGATATTGTCTAGTTTTTCTTCTTCTGAATCAGGCATGGCAATCAGTTTAGTCAGAAGAATACGGTCCTTGTTGTTGAAGCCCAGTTTTCCGCCGTCAATGATCCCTTTACCACCTTCCATCAAACGTGCTTTGTCAAAGGTACGGTGTTTTGCATCAAAATCTCTTGTATCTTCTTCAGCAGTCATTCCTGGCTCAGTAACAGAAGGTATTCGACTTAATAGATCCATCAAATCTACATAGGTACGGTAATTAAGCATACGACCGCCTCGAGCAATATAGCCTTTTTGGTTTTCTAATGGATGATTTTTATTCCAATATTCATCCACTACAGTGTCGGTCGGTGCACCATCATTTGAACCGTGATCATCCAATGAATAAAAGGTAATCTGATCCCCTTTCCATTTGCCTTCTTGAATCAAATAAACAGCCGCTGCCATATTGGCAATACCGGCACCAATCATTATTGCTTTACTTTTTCTCATTGTGATTCCTCCAATGTCTTCCAAGTATGTCCGTAGTGATTCAACGAAATAGGATGCTAGATGGATTCAAATTCATCATATAAATGACTGTCATCTTCGAATAGCCCTGTTTTTTTTCCTAGATATGCAGCGCCAAGGGCAAGCAAACCTAAACCGATGCCGACTTTGATTAATTTTTTACTCATGAAAAACGCCTCCTTGTTTTCTCTTTCTATATCCAAGGATAGTTCGTTTTTATGAGAATGCCAAATGATAGGGTGAGAAGAAAAAGGAAATTTTGACAAAAAAGAAGAAGTGTCTGAATGCCGTGTAAGAAAACAAGAAAATGGAAGAAGGAAAAAAGTAGAAAAAGACGTACAAAAAATAACAATAAATATTTTTGATGAATGATAAAACAACGTACAAAAAGTCTGAATAGCAGAAAAAAGTGAATCATATTAAAAAAATTATATGATATAATTTTAGTGAAAATGGTTTCCTGTCTGGCAAGAAGATGAAGGGATGATTTTGAAAAGCAAAGCACAAAAAAAGCGCCGAGAACAGCGCTGCTTTAAAAAAGCTGATGACGGACAAAGCCTTATTTTAACTTGCTATATTGATTTGAATGCTACCAATATATTTATTATAGCAAAAATCACAGCTTTTACAATAGGTGTTTTCGTTTTTTCAATTATGATGAGCTGTTGGATGAAAGGATGATTTAGCGCATGAAGAAAGAGTATACGATCGGATTAGATATCGGGACCAATTCCGTCGGGTGGTCCGTATTGACAGATGACTATCGACTGGTTTCCAAAAAGATGAAAGTAGCAGGAAATACAGAAAAGAGTAGCACGAAGAAAAACTTTTGGGGTGTTCGACTTTTTGACGAAGGCCAGACTGCCGAAGCAAGAAGAAGCAAGCGGACCGCGCGCAGGAGGTTAGCGAGACGCAGACAACGAATCCTTGAACTGCAGAAAATATTCGCACCAGAGATCTTAAAAATAGACGAACACTTTTTTGCTCGACTGAATGAAAGTTTTTTAGTCCTAGATGAAAAGAAACAGTCGAGACATCCGGTCTTTGCTACGATCAAGCAAGAAAAAAGCTACCATCAGACTTACCCGACGATCTATCATTTGAGACAAGCGCTAGCTGACTCTTCAGAGAAAGCGGACATCCGTCTCGTTTATTTAGCGATGGCTCATCTCTTGAAATATCGGGGACATTTTTTGATTGAGGGTGAATTAAATACGGAGAATTCCTCAGTGACAGAGACTTTTCGTCAATTTCTGAGCACATATAACCAGCAATTCAGCGAAGCAGACGACAAACAAACAGAAAAATTAGACGAAGCGGTCGATTGTTCTTTCGTTTTTACAGAAAAGATGTCGAAAACAAAAAAAGCAGAAACGCTCCTGAAATATTTTCCTCATGAAAAATCCAATGGTTATCTCAGTCAATTTATAAAATTAATGGTAGGGAATCAGGGGAATTTCAAAAATGTATTTGGATTAGAAGAAGAAGCAAAACTGCAATTTTCAAAAGAAACATATGAAGAAGACCTTGAAGAATTGTTAGAGAAAATCGGAGATGATTACATCGATCTTTTTGTCCAAGCGAAAAATGTTTATGATGCTGTCTTGTTATCTGAGATTCTTTCTGACAGCACGAAAAATACACGAGCGAAGCTTTCAGCAGGGATGATCAGACGCTATGACGCACATAAAGAAGACTTGGTCCTTCTGAAACGATTTGTGAAAGAGAATCTGCCGAAGAAATATCGCGCCTTTTTTGGGGATAATTCAGTCAACGGATATGCAGGGTATATCGAAGGGCATGCGACACAAGAAGATTTCTATAAATTTGTCAAAAAAGAACTGACAGGTATCCGAGGCAGCGAGGTGTTCCTGACAAAGATCGAACAAGAGAATTTTTTGAGAAAACAGCGCACATTTGATAACGGTGTGATCCCGCATCAGATCCATTTGACCGAGCTGAGAGCAATTATTGCAAACCAGAAAAAGCATTATCCTTTTTTAAAAGAAGAACAAGAAAAGCTGGAAAGTTTATTGACCTTCAAGATACCGTATTATGTTGGTCCGTTAGCAAAAAAACAGGAAAATAGTCCATTTGCGTGGCTTATCAGAAAATCAGAGGAAAAGATCAAACCTTGGAACTTACCTGAAATAGTGGATATGGAGGGCTCTGCTGTCCGGTTTATCGAACGAATGATCAACACAGATATGTACATACCACACAACAAGGTATTGCCAAAAAACAGCCTGTTGTATCAGAAATTTTCGATCTATAATGAGTTGACTAAAGTAAGATATCAAGACGAACGTGGTCAGATGAACTATTTTTCCAGCATAGAGAAGAAAGAAATCTTTCATGAATTGTTCGAAAAGAATCGAAAGGTAACCAAAAAAGATTTACAAGAATTCTTGTATTTGAAATACGATATCAAACACGCGGAACTGTCCGGCATCGAAAAAGCATTCAACGCTTCCTATACAACGTACCACGATTTTTTGACCATGAGTGAAAATAAAAGAGAAATGAAACAATGGCTGGAAGATCCTGAATTGGCATCAATGTTTGAAGAAATCATCAAAACGCTGACTGTTTTTGAGGATCGGGAAATGATTAAAACAAGGCTGAGTCATCATGAAGCGACTTTAGGTAAACACATAATCAAGAAACTTACAAAAAAACATTACACTGGTTGGGGTAGATTATCGAAAGAACTGATTCAAGGAATCCGAGACAAACAATCGAACAAAACAATCTTAGACTATTTGATCAATGATGACGATTTTCCTCATCATCGAAATCGTAACTTCATGCAGCTGATCAATGATGATAGTTTATCGTTCAAAAAAGAAATCAAAAAAGCACAAATGATCACAGACACAGAAAATCTGGAAGAAATTGTCAAAGAATTAACAGGCAGTCCGGCTATCAAAAAAGGTATCCTCCAAAGTTTGAAGATTGTAGATGAAATCGTTGGCATCATGGGCTATGAACCAGCAAACATCGTGGTCGAGATGGCCAGAGAAAATCAAACGACGGGCAGAGGACTCAAAAGTTCACGGCCGCGGTTGAAAGCTTTGGAAGAATCACTTAAAGATTTCGGCAGTCAATTGCTGAAAGAGTATCCGACCGATAACAGCTCCCTGCAAAAAGACCGATTATATCTCTATTATTTGCAGAATGGTCGAGACATGTATACAGGTGCGCCTTTAGATATCCATCGATTATCAGATTACGATATCGACCATATTATCCCAAGAAGTTTTACGACCGATAACTCAATCGATAACAAAGTTTTAGTTTCCTCAAAAGAAAATCGTCTGAAAAAAGACGATGTACCAAGTGAGAAAGTCGTGAAAAAAATGCGCAGTTTCTGGTACGACCTTTATTCGTCTAAGCTGATCAGTAAAAGAAAACTTGATAATCTGACAAAAATCAAATTGACGGAAGAAGACAAGGCAGGATTCATCAAACGGCAGTTGGTGGAAACGCGTCAGATTACCAAACACGTAGCCGGTATTTTACATCATCGGTTCAATAAAGCAGAAGACACAAATGAACCGATACGTAAAGTTCGGATCATCACGCTCAAATCTGCACTAGTCAGTCAATTCAGAAACCGTTTCGGGATCTATAAAGTACGTGAGATTAATGAATATCATCACGCACATGATGCATATCTGAACGGTGTGGTCGCTCTTGCTCTTTTGAAGAAATATCCGCAACTAGCACCGGAATTCGTTTATGGCGAATATCTGAAGTTCAATGCGCATAAAGCAAACAAAGCGACGGTAAAAAAAGAATTTTATTCGAACATCATGAAATTTTTCGAAAGTGACACACCGGTTTGCGATGAAAATGGCGAGATTTTCTGGGACAAATCAAAAAGTATCGCACAGGTAAAAAAAGTCATCAATCACCACCATATGAATATCGTGAAAAAAACAGAAATTCAAAAAGGAGGCTTCTCAAAGGAAACAGTTGAGCCTAAAAAAGATTCTTCTAAGCTGTTACCTCGGAAAAACAACTGGGATCCAGCTAAATACGGCGGGTTAGGTAGCCCAAACGTTGCTTACACAGTCGCTTTCACTTATGAAAAAGGAAAAGCGCGCAAACGGACAAATGCGCTAGAAGGCATCACAATCATGGAGAGAGAAGCATTTGAACAATCCCCCGTTTTATTTTTGAAAAACAAAGGGTACGAACAGGCAGAAATTGAGATGAAATTGCCTAAGTACGCGCTATTTGAACTAGAAAACGGGCGTAAACGAATGGTCGCAAGCAATAAGGAAGCACAAAAAGCCAATTCATTTCTCTTGCCGGAGCATCTAGTCACACTTCTTTATCATGCAAAACAGTACGATGAGATTTCTCATAAAGAAAGTTTTGATTATGTGAATGAACACCACAAGGAGTTTTCAGAAGTGTTTGCCCGTGTCCTCGAATTTGCAGGGAAATATACCTTGGCAGAGAAAAATATTGAGAAACTGGAAAAAATTTACAAAGAAAACCAAACGGATGATCTAGCTAAACTAGCAAGTTCTTTTGTCAATCTCATGCAGTTCAATGCGATGGGCGCACCGGCTGATTTCAAATTTTTTGATGTGACGATCCCGCGAAAAAGGTACACTAGCTTGACTGAAATCTGGCAGTCAACGATTATTCATCAATCAATCACCGGATTATATGAAACTCGTATCAGGATGGGGAAATAAATGGGATGGCGCACAGTAGTGGTCAACACACATTCAAAATTAGCATACGTAAATAATCATTTGATTTTCAAAAATGCTGAAAAAACCGAACGTCTCCATCTGTCAGAAATTGATGTGCTGTTATTGGAAACCACAGATATCACTATCACAACGATGCTCTTGAAACGATTAGTCGATGAGAAAATACTCGTGTTGTTTTGTGATGACAAGCGACTTCCTGTTGCTAAGCTGTTGCCGTTCTACAGTAGACATGACAGCAGTTTGCAGTTAACGCGACAATTGGCGTGGTCTCCTGAAAAAAAGGGGCAGGTATGGACAGCAATTATTTCCCAGAAAATCCAGAACCAAAGCAATTTCTTGCAAAAGCAATTATTTACTGAAAAAGCAGAGTCAATACAAGAATTGCACGAAGGTTTACTTGAATTTGACCCAACGAATCGCGAAGGCCATGCTGCAAGAATCTATTTTCAAACATTGTTCGGCACGAAGTTTACTCGTGAAGAAAACAATGAGATCAATGCAGGATTAGATTACGGATATACACTGTTGTTGAGCATGTTTGCCCGAGAAATCGTCAAAAATGGTTGCATGATACAATTTGGATTGAAACATGCGAATCAATTCAATGATTTTAATTTGGCTAGTGATTTCATGGAACCATTCCGACCGGTCATAGACGAGATTGTTTATCGCTACCGCAACTGCGAATTTCCTGTGATCAAGCGGCGTTTGTTTGATTTATTTACCAATAAATACAGTTATGGAAAAAAAGAAATGTTTCTTACCAACATCGTATCGGATTATACGAGTAAAGTAATCAAAGTATTGAATAACGAGACGGAAGGAGTCCCTCAATTTCGGATATGAGTTATCGTTATATGAGAATGATTTTAATGTTTGATATGCCTACTGAAACAGACGATGAACGAAAAGCATACAGGAAATTCAGAAAATTTTTATTGAGCGAAGGATTCATCATGCATCAGTTTTCCGTGTACAGTAAATTGTTGCTGAATCCTACAGCTAGCCAAGCAATGCTGAAACGATTAAAAAGCAATAACCCTAAAAAAGGATTTGTCACACTACTCACGGTAACGGAAAAACAATTCGCGCGTATGGTTTATTTGAGCGGGGAAAGAGATACAAGTGTGGCTAATTCGGATAAGCGAGTCATTTATCTAGGGGAGGACGAAGATGCTGAATCTTAATTTTCCATTATTGGAACAGCCTCTGTCACTGGAAAAAGCTACATTTTTAATCGTAGAAGATGTCACTGTGTTTGCAAAAATCGTGAAATGGTTCTATCAGTACAGTGAATCCCATGAACTAAAGCTGTTCAACGATAAATACAAAGAATTAAAAGAGTCAGATTTACTGATTATCACAGATGTTTTAGGTTTTGACATCAATTCGGCATCGACTTTAAAATTGATCTACGCAGATTTGGAGCGTCAGCTCAATGAAAAAGTAGAAGTGAAATCAATGATTGATAAACTGACAGCGACAATCAGTGAGCTGATCGGGTACGAGTTGTTGGATCACGAACTCGATTTAGAAGGAGACGAGATCACGGTCTTGGAATTATTCAAAGCATTGGGTATCAAGATCGAGACAAGAAGTGATACTATTTTTGAGAAATTACTTGAGTTGCTTCAGGTTTATAAATACTTGTCTAAGAAAAAATTATTGGTTTTGATCAATGTGTGTTCCTATCTCACGGAAGAAGAAATAAGCGAAGTGCAAGATTATATTTCGTTATATCATATGGAAGTGCTATTTGTAGAGCCGCGTTCGATCAAAGGGATAAAACAATTTGTCTTGGATAAAGACTATTTCTTGAACTTGGAAAACATGGTATAATGGTAAAAAAGAGAAGCGTTCAAAGCTGAAGTTTTGCTATGAACGAGTAGCGTGATTATGAAACATTGACGGAAAAATTTTTTCTGCGAGGTTTTAGAGCTATGCTGATTTGAATGCTTCCAAAACCAGTACGTACTGCTAGTTTACCATCATCAGGTTTTAGAGCTATGCTGATTTGAATGCTTCCAAAACTATTGGAGAAGAGTATAATGCTCGGTTCGGGTTTTAGAGCTATGCTGATTTGAATGCTTCCAAAACGTTGGTAAACCATATGCTTTAGACACGTCAGTTTTAGAGCTATGCTGATTTGAATGCTTCCAAAACAATAGTTTTCGGTGGAGTTCGACGCTTGGCGTTTTAGAGCTATGCTGATTTGAATGCTTCCAAAACTCAAGTCACCTCGCTTTCTAGAGGTTTGGGGTTTTAGAGCTATGCTGATTTGAATGCTTCCAAAACCAGTACGTACTGCTAGTTTACCATCATCATGTTTTAGAGCTATGCTGATTTGAATACTACTCTAGAAAAACAGCCTTGCACTTATCGAAAGAGGATTAGTGTCAAGGGTGTTTTTCATATGAGTGGACGGAATTATCTGTTTTCTTTTACAATTGATAATAGATACTTTGCTGTATAGTCAGTAGCTGATATAAAAGTATCGGCTCTTAAATGGAAAAAAGATAGGTGGCGACGCAATGTTTAACACACAATTGATCGGTTATTTAGAATGGATCATTGCTATTTTAAATATTTGTTCTATCGGTATCTTAATTGCTGGGATCGTTCTTGTTCTATTCAAACTTTTTGATTGGTCTCATGTCAAGAAAAACTATGCAGAACGTAATGCTCGTAATGCAGATACAAGAAAACTGTTAGCAAGTTATATTTTGTTAAGCTTGGAAGTACTAGTCGTTGCTGATATCATCGAGTCAGTTATCAAGCCGACTTGGACAGATATTTTGAAGCTTGCACTTATTATTATCATTCGAACAGTCATTTCTTATTTCTTGAATCAGGAAATAGAAGACAAAGAGAAACAAAGAAGAGGAGAGGTAGGATGACGACAGAGTTGATGCAGTTTCTTCTTCCATATTTTGAAAAACTTGTACTGGGACTTGATATTTTTGCTATCTGTTTATTGATTTGGGGAGTTTGTCTGTCGATTAAGGATTTCTTGAAATACTTATTTGTCCATACAGAAGCGAAAAACGACCGAGTCAGCGAGAACAATGCTATTAAAAAGATGTTAGGAGGCTATATACTTCTAAGTTTGGAAATTCTTGTTTCAGCTGGAATCATCGAATCGATTATCAAGCCTACTTTGCAGGATATTTTCCAACTAGCTGCATTGGTAGTTATCCGAACGATCATTTCTTATTTTTTAAATAAAGAAATCGGGCCAGTAGACGTTCCAAATAAGTGAGGTTATGAGCCCGCCGTTTATCGAGAGGTTGTTAAGAAGTGGGCAGATTCAAGGAATGAGAAGAAATTTACGAAAATTTCGGCTTATTTCCGAAGAAGTTACTTTTGGAATATTGTTTACTCAGAATAAGAGGCTGTGACACAATGTTTGTCACAGCCTCTTATTTATTTTGCACAGCTGAAACGATTGCTCGTTCGATCGTATTGATTGAAATAGGAATAATATTCTCATATTGGACTGCATCCGGTGTATATAATGTACGTTCACATAACACTCTGTTCGAGGATTGCTGTGCATACTTCTTTATATCAGATATACTTGCATAAATTGTTGGTGCAACTTGAAAATCAAAAGTAGTTACAGCTTCCAAGGCTTCCCGATAAATCAGATAATGAACATCCGAATTTGTGACGATATAGATAGTCAGACGTTCTTTTGTCAGACGGAGAATTCCACTTAATTCGATGACAAAAGCTCGCATGCAATTAGGATTAAACCGTAGATCATAAGGTAGTCGTTTGGCCCAACTGGAAAAAAGAGTTTGGACTTCTTTATACAAATTTGTCTGTTCCTCATTTAGAAGATAAAATTTTTCTGGCATGAATAATTGATAGTTATCCCAAGCCGAACGCATCAGATGAATCAGCGCACGTTCAAATGGCTGATTCCCGAATAATTCTTGATGGAAATGAGTTTCAAAAGTAGCAACTAGTTCTTTTATTTCGGGAGTATTGTCAATAAACACTTGGTGTAGCTGTTGAAAATCTTCCGCAATCAACTGATAAGAATGGCAACCATAATTACAAAGATTGAACAGTGTCAAAATAAAGGCAAATTCTTCTTTTTTATAATAGGTTTGGAAATCAGTGGTTTCCCATGCTGACTCGACATAATTGTAAATAGGACGTTTTTTGATTTCTTCGATAAATGTTGGATCTATTGTCACAGTACATAACTGTTGGCGTAAGAAACTAATAGCAAAACCAATCGATAAGATTTCTTTATTTTCTTTATCATAAAATCTACCGCTATTCTCCGTTACAGATTCAATGAAACGATCCGCACGTTCAAAAAATGATTCAGGTAGCTCCCAGGACTTAAAGCTGCCTAAACGATAAGCCACATTAAGAAGCAACAGACGTCTTTCCATTTCAGTGAATCGAGGGGAGTAGCGGTCGATTTCGATCCCACAATCATGAAAATAAGCCAATACTTGTTTTTTTAAGGAGTAAGCTTTGCTGACAGAGATGAATTCACACTCAGTTAGTTGGAGATAATCAGGTTCATTTTCTTCCAAATAAAGCAGGCAAGTTTTTAAAAACAACGAATTTTGGGTCAATTGCTGCATGATCTTACATCGAGGTATATGTTCTGAAAAATATAAAGTGTAACAATCTTTTTCTCGATGCGTATAAACAATTTGTTCTTCAAATTCTTTTTTTATGTTATTGATATCATTGAGTAAAGTGGTTTTGCAAACATGTAGAAGATAGGAGAGCTTTTCTAGATTGACTTCTTTATTTACATAGAATTGCCCACATAAAAACAGCTGTCTCAAAATATTCTTCTCAATATATTCTTCAATCATAGTAAAGCCTCCATCTTGTATTTTTTTGCACAATATGGAAAATATTATGACATGTTTTCTTTTTGAAATCATCAGTTAATTTCTGAAAAAGCCTGTAAATTCCGTTAATAAAAGATTTTTATGTTATAAAAATTGAAAAATAAATATTTTCATTAGAAAATAGATTGTGAATTTTTAACAATTAAACGGAATGCAAATACAGTTGATGAATGAATGATAGTCATTTAAGTTATTTGTTCGTTTTTTTTAGACTATCCATTTTAGAAGTCTGATTTATTAAAAAATTGTTCGTTTTTCCACGTTTAATTATCAGAAAAATCCGACTTTATTTATTTTTGTTTGAAATATTCTACGTGAATCTGATGTTATAAAAAAATTTTTCTCATTTTTGGCGCTATAGTGAAGTGGTGTTACAGATAAGTACATGTATCTGCGAGACATTGACCAACGAAATATGGAGGGAAGAAACATAATGGAAAATAGACAACTGGTTATTCTGGCAAATTAGTTGTATTCCCCCTGTTTTCCATCTATTTTTCCCACGAGATAAGTGCCGTTATCCTATAAGAGGCAACAAGCGACAATCTAATATTTATGTTTTTTGCTCGGCAAAACGAATTATTTCAGACTTCCCTGAAATAATCGATACGCCTGAAAAATCTTCCTACGTATAATAAAAGTATCAATTAAGTAGGAGGAGATAGGATGAACTGGTACAAATTGACGGTAGAAGATACATTGAAAAACCATCAAACATCAACAGAAGGGTTGTCGCAAGAAGAACGGCAGAAACGCCTGACTGATCAAGGATATAATGAGATAGAAGCAAGACAGCAGACAAAACGATGGAAAAAAATAGCAAAACACTTTACTGATCTGCTGATGATCGTGTTGATCATTGCCTCTTTTTTGAAATTTGCTTCGAGCGAATACATCGAAGGAAGTATTATTTTATTCGTAGTGATCGTCAACGGACTCGTTAGTTATTGGCAAGAAAGAAAAGCAGAAGAATCGTTGAATGGTTTGAAGTAGCTGATGGGACAAGAAGCGATAGTACTATCGAACGGGATGCAAGTAAAAATCCCTGCGAAAGAACTAGTAAAAGGAGATGTCATTGTCTTACGTGCCGGATATGTCGTTCCAGCAGATGTTCGGTTAATCGAAGTACATGATCTACTAGTAGAAGAATCGATTTTGACGGGAGAATCAGAAGCATCTGAAAAAAATCATTCCGTTTTGGCAGCAGAAGAATCAATCGGTGACCAGAAAAATATGGCTTTTTCAGGAACACTTGTACAATTTGGTTCTGCAGTCGGTGTCGTTGTAGAAACAGGAAACACGACAGAAATCGGTAAAATCAATCAAGCACTGCAATCGGTCGAACAACAAACGACGCCTCTGATCAAAAAGATCAACCGATTGAACAAACAAATTTTCAAGGCATTCTTTGTTTAATCTTGTTCTTAGTTGTTTTTACAACATTCCGCTATGGCATGGATTGGCATATCCTTCTTTCAGCTATGATCGCTTTGGTGGTGTCAATGGTACCCGAAGGATTACCAGCTGTTTTGACCATGATCCTATCCGTTGGAGTACATGAAATGGCAAAAGAAAAGGCGATCATCAAAGGACTTCCTTCGGTAGAAACATTAGGTTCTATGACAGTGATCTGTTCAGATAAGACAGGGACATTGACAAAAAATGAAATGACAGTTGTGGATGTAGCAGCAAAAGAAGAAACTCGCGTACTGTCTATTATGAAAAATTGTCAGGAATTAAAGACGAAAGAAGAACAGAAAATAGAAAATTTAAGTGGCAATCCGACAGAACTTGCACTGATTCGACACACAGAAACAGCCAATCTGCCTTTGAAAAAAATAGAAGCAAAGATTCCGTTCAGCTCTGAATACAAATATATGGCAACGATGCATACGGAGGAAAAAGGAACGGTGATTTACGTCAAAGGTGCGCCAGAAGTATTATTGGCTAAATCAACTCTTTCTTATTCAGAACAAGAAGCATGGGGTCAAACAGCCACAGCGTTTGCGAAAAAAGGTCAGCGTGTTTTAGGATTTGCTTACAAAAAAGTAGATTCGAAACAGGAACTCACGCATGAGTCTTTAACCCAATTAACTTTTGCAGGGATTGCCGGGTTGATTGATCCGCCAAAAGAAAGTGCAGTCAAAGCTGTAAAGGAATGCCAACAAGCAGGGATCTCAGTGAAAATGATTACAGGGGATCACAAAGATACAGCAAAAGCAATCGCGGAACAAATTGGCTTAAAACATACTGCTAAAGTTTTAGAAGGAATCGATTTGGATCTTATGTCTGAAGAAGAGTTGACTCGACAAGTACCAAAAGTCGATGTCTTTGCTCGAACGACACCAGAACACAAACTGCGAATCGTGAAAGCTTTGCAGAAAAATGGAGAAATCGTCGGAATGACCGGAGACGGCGTAAATGATGCACCTGCTTTGAAAAGAGCCGATATAGGAATCGCTATGGGAATCGCTATGGGAATCAAAGGTAGTGAAGTAAGCAAACAGGCAGCTGATATGGTTTTAGGAGATGATAATTTCCATACGATTGCAAAAGCCGTAAAAGAAGGTCGGCGCATTTTGGATAACTTGCAAAAGACCATCAATTTCTTCTTACCAACTGCATTAGCTCAAGGATTGATTTTGATTTGGGCGCTGATACTGAATCGCCCGCTACCTTTGTCCCCAGTACAGATTTTATGGGTCAATATGGTAACGACAATCACTTTATCTTATGCATTAGGGTTCGAGTCGCCAGATCCAGAAATCATGAAGCGTCCACCGAGAGATCCAAAGCAAGGAATCCTATCTGGTTATCATTTGTTTCGGATCATCTATGTCGCACTACTGATCATGGTTCCTGCCTATTTATTGGCTATGCAATTTGAAGGGCAAAGCTTACAGCAAACCATTCTTCTGCAAAATATCGTCTTAGCTCAAGCTGTTTACATGATCAATTGCAGAGAGTTGTCCAAGCCGTCACTGAACCAAGGTCTTTTGCAAAACAAATCGCTTTTTCTTTCATTAGGTATCCTTGCTTTATTGCAGGGGATGGTTATTTTTCTGCCAATCGGTCAGCAGCTGATCGGTACAGTAAGTTTAACGATGACACAACAGTTATTGATTGGGGCAAATGTGATTCTTCTATTCTTAGTTGTAGAAATAGAAAAAGGGATCATGAATAAACTGTTTCGCAAAAAAGAAAAAACAGCTAGAGAATTCAGTCGCTAGCCGTTACTATAAAAAAGTTTTGAAAGTGAGTTCAGTCAAACGATTGAGCTCATTTTTCGTTGGAATAGAAGAAATGTATACAATAGGGATATCTAGAGAATCCAACGGGAAATTGGAAATCAAGATATCTGTTTTTTCAAAAGAAATAGTGGAAAGATCGGTTAGTTCGATAGGTAAGAAGCAGACACGTTTTCCCAAGTAATCTTTTAATTCCTGCTGCAAGAACGCCTTCCATGAAGGTTCTCCTTGGAAAATAAAATAGACATTGAACAAATTCGGTTTGATAGAAAAAATCGTTTGTTGGATCAGTAAAGACAAGAGTTGAAGAAAGTAATTTGGTTCATTGATTTCCATTTCTTTTTTTAGATCGTTCAGTAAATTCTCTTTCTGCTGATACAAGTGTGCATATTGCTGATCATACGTCTCTAAAAAACGATGGTATTGGCGTTCCAAAGGTTCGATCAGTATTGGCGATTCATGATATTTTAATACGAGGAGAGCCAAGTTATCAGTCAGAGATGTTTTTTTAGTTGATCAAGAGACAGCTCTGAAGCTAGTTCCTCTACAAACGTTTCGAGGACCTCTAAAAATGGAGAATGATGCAGGCAGCGAGCGATTTCTTGTCCATAGTTATTGTTGTAATTCCAACTTTCCAGAAAGCAGAAAGAAGCAAAAGAAAGCTCAGTGTCTTTAAGGTAAATACCTTCCTTTAAATACAATTTTTTCAATGCAGAGTCATACAGGGAGGAGAGTGTGCTGTTGATATGGATAGAAGAATCTAACCGGCAATTCGCTTTTATACGGATCGTATTGATAAAGAACCAACATGTTCCGAAAATCTCTTCTGTTTCAACAGCTAGTTCAGTTTGACTGAGGTTTCTTAAAAATTGAAAATAATGGGATTCATGGATTGAATAATCCTCGAAAAAATAGTTGTTATGAGTGAAAGGAATCAGCAATCGATGATAGAAAGTACGAATCACACGCTCTTTTCCAAGAATACAAGCTGTATATTTCGTCAAATCGATCTGCAAGTCGTAACTTGCTAAACGCTGATTGATTTTAGTCACATGTCTTTTCAATGTCCCATAAGAAAGCCCATGATCCGCTAGAAAATCAGGGACAGCAACTTTTTTTGTAAAAAGCAGATTTTTCAGCAGTTCGACACTGACTGATTGTTTGAAAAAAATCTCCCAAAGGTCATTTGTTAATAAATTTTGCTGGTTTTGCAAACTGATTCCTGCTTGATCGCTGAAGATGTCCCAGCCTTCGGGCAGATGAGAGCGAATAGATTGAAGGTCAGAAAAAATCGTTCGTTCGGTTGTCCCTATGATTTCAGCTAATTCATTTACGGTTATCTTTGTATGATTCAGCAATTGTTCGACTAAAGAAACATGACGTCGAATATCTTTTTCGGTAATGATTTTTTTCATTAGTGAATACATAAACCAGGCTCCCTTCTATTCTAAGAATACGGAGAAAATAAACGGTGGTCAAGTTTCATCTGATCTTTCAACCAGTATTCATTTTTCTATTCTTACGTGGTATGTTTGAATAAAGAGAATCAATAAGAAAGAGATGGAAGCAGATGCTAACGGAAAAAGAACTAATCGATCACATCGATGAAACATACAATTTGTCTCCAGAATATATTTTTAAAAAATTCCCTGATTATTGCGTATTCAGACATCAAAAAAGCAAAAAATGGTTTGGGGTCCTGATGTCTGTTCCAGAAGAAAAAATCTATGATGATGCAAGTGACCATAGGATCATCGATATCCTTGATTTGAAGGTCGATCCTGAACTTGGCGGTATTTTGCGAGGAAAAGAGGGGTATTTTCCAGCCTATCACATGAATAAAGAACATTGGATCTCTGTTGATCTACGTAAAATAGAAAAACTAGATGAACTAGCAGGTTTGATTGATGAAAGTTTCAAATCAACGCAATGAATGTATAGGACAATAGAGAAGAGGTTGTGACAGAAGTGTTTAGCTTCAAGAAATAAGAAGGAATTTACGAAAATAGCTTCTCAAATTTTTGGGAAATTTGGGCTTATTTCTGAAGAAGTTACTTCTGGAACACCGTTTGTTCGAAAAAAAGAGCTGCGACAAGAATTTTGTCACAGCTCTTTTCTTTTTATTTTCCTAAATAAAATTCTCGCATCGTTTTTGCAATCATTTTGATCAAAGGATGATCTTCTGTGAAGCTAGAAGATAAATAAATTGTTCGTGTCAAGGGCAAATCTTTGATTTCCCGCAAGACGAAAGGATCATTTTTATCGTAAGACCAAGAAACTTTTGGGAAAAAGCTAACAGCTAAGCCTTGCTTGACAATAGAACGTAATGTCGCAGGATCATCTGTCGTCGAACTGATCGTCAATTCGATACTTTTCGCTTCAAGTGCTGCATCCAGTGTATGACGGAAGGCATTGCTCTTTGACAGCATCAAGATGGGGGTGCGTTGGATATCTTCTAATTGCAGATGTTCTTTTTTCGCAAGAGGATGTTCCTTAGGAATGGCTACATAAACAGGTTCTTTCATGATAGGAATATTGGTCATGCCAGGCTTCATCTCCGAAGTGATGTACAAGTACAGGGTCGGTAATATCATCTGGTAAATGATGTTGCATGATCGTTAATTGGATATCAGGATGCTTTTCCATAAAAATTCGGACCAAGTTCGGAATAGAAACAGAGGCTACCTCTAAATACAAAATGACGGAAGTAACGATCTTCTCATTGACCGAAGACAATAATTTGATTCCTTCTTCTAATGTGTCTAATGTTTTGACTGCATATGGATAGAATTCTTCTGCATAAACAGTTGTCTCAATGTTTCTACCGCTATGGTAAAACAAAGGGACTCCTAATTCGTTTTCCAAATGTTTGATCGCACGGCTCAAGGCAGGTTGAGAAATAAATAATTCTTTGGCTGCTTGGGTGACATTTTTTGTTTCGAACACTTTTTTAAAATACTGTAGATGAAGCAATTTCATAATTATCCATCCCATCCATACCTTTTTGTTATGGTTTTTTCTTTTTTTGGCATTTTTTATTATAGCAGAAATTGACTAAGATAGCAGTGGAAAAAGTAAGTGCTAAGGAGGCGAGGCTCATGAGTACAGGTTTCTTATTTCCTGGGCAAGGCAGTCAGAAGTTAGGGATGTTAGCGGATATCCCTGAAATGTACATGGAACGTTTAGAAAATGTGACGGGGTATCGGTTAGTTGATAAAGAAGAAAACTATCAAGATACGGTTTTTATCCAGCTAGCATTACTGACAAAAGCAGTATTTTATTTAGATGAAATGGAAAAAAACGGTATTCAGCCTGATGTTGTAGCAGGACATTCGATCGGTGCTTTTTGTGCAGCTGTTGCTTGTCGATCTTTGACATTTGAAAATGCAGCGGAACTAGTCTATCACCGCGCAGTCTTAATGAAAGAAGCTTATCCAAGCGGTTATGCAATGGGCGTAGTAGTAGGTGTGACGAGAAGCGAAGCAGAGGAAATTGTAGCAAAAACATTTGATCCTGACCACCCAGTTTATTTGTCAAATGAAAATTGTCCCATGCAACATACGTTATCTGGGAGTATCGAAGGTTTATCCGTTACGTTGGCAGAAGCCAAACGGCACCAAGCGCAAACAGCGAAGCTGCTGAAAGTTCCTGTGCCATCTCACTGTCTCTTGATGAATGATACGGTCAAGAAATTCAAGCCGTATATGCAGTCTGTCCATCTATCTGATGCTAGATGTTTGTATATAAAAAATACGGATGGAAGAGCCACTCAGGACGCAGAAGAGATTCGTAAAGATTTGTTGGAAAACCTAGCTTTCCCTGTGCAATGGAACCAAATGATGGACTTGGCAAAAGAATTAGGAATGGATCTGACGATTGAATTTCCCCCCGGCAATACTTTGACAAAGCTGATTCATACAAAATTTGGTGTAGATAAAGGGATCCGTACGATCAATCTAGACCAACATGGTATTGATGACGCCACGTTTCTATATCAAAAATGGAGATGACTAATTATGGAAAAACCAAACCGCAACTGGGCTTCTAAACGCGAAAAAAAAGCGCAGCGATTGGAAAAAATCAGCAACTTGCTCAATGGCAAGTATGTAGAAACTGAAAAAATCGTAGAAGTGATGGAAAAACTGATTGCTCCCGGCGACAAAGTTGTATTAGAAGGCGACAATCAAAAACAAGCAAGTTTTCTTTCAGAAAGTCTTGAAAAAGTAGATGCAGAAAAAGTGAATGATCTGCATTTGATTATGTCTAGTATCTCACGACCAGAACATTTGAATATTTTTGAAAAAGGAATCGCAAGTAAGATCGATTTTTCTTATGCAGGTGCACAAAGCTTGCGTGTCGCCCAAATGATTGAAGACGGCACAATGAAATTAGGTGATATCCATACTTATTTGGAACTTTATGGACGCTTATTCATCGATTTGATTCCAAATGTCGTTTTAGTAGCTGCAGATAAAGCAGACAAAGACGGCAACTTGTATACAGGTTTCAATACAGAAGAAACACCAACAATCGTCGAAGCCGCAGCTTTCAAAGATGGTATCGTGATCGTTCAAGTCAATGAAGTCGTTGATAAACTTCCTCGTGTCGATATTCCTGGAGACTGGGTAGATGTTGTTGTAAAAGCAGATCAACCTTATCAATTAGAAGCACTATTTACGCGCGATCCTCAAAACATCACAGAATTGCAAATCCTAATGGCGATGATGGCAATCAAAGGAATCTACGCAGAACACGGCGTACAATCTTTGAATCATGGTATTGGATTCAATACAGCAGCTATCGAATTGTTATTGCCAACTTATGGCGAATCACTAGGGTTGAAAGGGAAAATCGCGAAGAACTGGGTATTGAACCCACATCCAACGATGATTCCAGCTATCGAATCAGGTTGGGTTGAAAGCATCCATAGTTTCGGTGGCGAAGTCGGTATGGAAAAATATATTGCTGCTCGTCCAGATGTATTCTTTGTCGGAAAAGACGGCACGATGCGTAGTAACCGAACATTATCACAAGCTGCAGGACAATATGCCATCGATATGTTTATCGGTTCAACCTTGCAACTAGACTATGAAGGAAATTCTTCGACCGTAACAAAAGGACGTCTATCTGGCTTTGGCGGTGCGCCTAACATGGGACATAATCCTGGCGGTCGTCGTCATTCTACACCAGCATGGCAATCACTTCGCAACAATGATGATCCATTAGGGAAAGGACAAAAATTAGTTGTTCAAATGGTGGAAACATATGGTTCAAATAAAAAACCAGTCTTTGTCGAAGAATTAGATGCACTAGCTGTTCAAAAACAAGCAGGCTTAGCCAATGCACCAGTGATGATCTATAGCGAAGACACCACACATATCGTGACAGAAGAAGGAATTGCTTATTTGTACAAAGCAAAAACAAAAGAAGAACGCCAAGCAGCAATTGCAGCAATCGGCGGTGTTACACCTCTTGGAATGACAAGTACGAAAGAATCACTAGACCGTTTGCGCGATGCCGGCATCGTGAAATTGCCAGAAGATCTAGGCATCAAACGTAGTGAAGCGAAACGTTCATTATTAGCTGCACAAACCATCGATGATTTGATCGAATGGTCAGATGGCCTGTATGAGCCGCCAATGAAATTCAGAACTTGGTCATAAAATTGGCGAGAAAAACCTTTTGTCGCCATTTACCCAGGTGGAAGAAGAAAGACGAATAAGCAGAACGTGTATGCTCTGTTTTACAAAAAGGGGAGAGATCCATGGAACAATTAGCTTATAAATATCCAACGAAACAGCCGATCAATAAGAAAATCCATGTAGGAGTGGTCGGTTCAGGTGATTTGGAAATCTTGATGTTTCCAACAGAAAAAAAAGAATCTACTGTAAAAATCTGTACAGGAAGCGATGGCTTCGGCGAAGTATGGAACAACGTATTAACGAGATTTTTTGATCGTTATCCAATTTCAGCAGATATCGTGATCAATGACTTCGGTGCTACACCAGGAGTTGTGTACCTACGATTGACGCAAGCAATGGAGGAACTTTCAGATGAAAAATAGTTTTGTAGAATTAAACGCCAGAGAACGAGTGAACGCTCTACTTGACAATGGACGTGAATTGATTGATCCATTCGATCAAATCATCGCGCCAAGTTTGCCGGCACAAGGAATCGTCCCTGAAAGTGATGACGGGATTGTTGTCAGCCGTGGCACGATCAATGGCAAACAAGCAGTAGTAATCGCTATGGAAGGAAAATTCCAAGGTGGCGGTATCGGTGAAGTTTCCGGTGCAAAAATCGTTGCTGCACTCGAACATGTATTAGAAGAAAACAAAAAAGGAAATGAAATTTTTCCAGTCATCGTACTAGATACAGGCGGTGTTCGTCTGCAAGAAGCGAACTACGGACTGTTATCTATTTCAGAAATCGGAAATGTAATCATTGCTTTGAAACAATATGTACCAGTCATCGGTTTGATCCCAGGACGTGTAGGATCATTTGGCGGTATGTCGATTACTTCAGCATTGATGAGTTATTTAATCGCAACAAAAAAAGCGAGAGTCGGTTTGAATGGTCCAGAAGTTATTGAGCAAGAAGCAGGTGTTCGAGAATTTGATTCTAGTGACAAAGACTTGATTTGGAATACATTAGGATCTCGTCAACGGGTAGAATCAAAAATCATTGATGAACTAGTGACTGATAGTGTAGAAGCAATCAAAGCTGCTGTCATCGCAGCAATGGACGAACGAAAAGACACGCATCGCAGTGAAAGCTCAGCATTTTATTTATCATTACTTGATTCTTTGGATCTTTCAAAACCAATGAGCATTGACGATTACAATGAAGCAATTGCTAACCATCAAGCAAAATCAATGGACTTACCAGAAGTAGCAGAAGGAAATGAACCAGCTGCAACAAGTGTTGGTTACGATTGGTTTGCGGCACTAACTGGCATGAAAAATCCAACTTCTTCTATTAGTACTGTGTATTATGGTAAATCAAGTAAATTCATAGAAGAAGCCATCGTGACATCGATCGTACCTGATCCTAAAAATCCGATGTACCGTGTACGAAACGGTGAAGTTGGTTTAGTTGAAGGTTTCCGCATGGGACAAATTTTAACTCATGTTTACGAAGAAGATAAAGATAAAAAAGTGAAACGGCCAATCGTCGTTGTGATCGATGTACCAAGCCAAGCATACGGTTATAACGAAGAATTGATCGGTATCCATGTGGCTTTGGCTAATAGTGCTGCTGCTTATGCAAAACTCCGTCAAGCTGGACATCCAGTTATTGGATTGATTGCAGGAAATGCTATTTCAGGTGCGTTTTTAGCACATGGATTACAATCAAGCCGCTTGATTGCTTTAAATAATAAAGAAATCACTGTCCAAGCGATGTCTAAAGAAAGTGCTGCACGTGTGACAAAACGTTCGGTTGCTGAAATCGAAGCAGCTGCTGAAAAAGTTCCAGCTATCGCTTACGATATCAATAATTATACAAAACTAGGAGCAATCTATCATTTCCTAGAAGATATCACCGACCAAGCTGCTTCAGAACAAAATGTCAGCAAAGTCATCGAAGCAATCAATGAAGCCATTCAAGATGTCCGCAATACAAATGATACGATGCTGACAAATCGATACACGAATGAAACAGCCAAAACATTCGGACGTGTCGAAACAAATAAAGTCCGTGCCAAAATGGACGAAGAATGGGATGCATAAAAAATGATTCAAGCACATGATATTGTTCTTTTTGATAAAAAGGAAATCAAGAAAGAGTTGCCAGGATGGTTGAAGCTTTCTCAACAAGTGTATGGTGTCGTTCGGCGTGCTGAACCTGCTGATCGGGGGGGGTTGCCGATTGGTCTGCGAGGTACGGCACGAAATCAGCGCTTGGCTCTTGAGATTCCAAGTGACTCTGTTCAAAAAGTGATCTATCCATGGACAATCATTGATCGAGAATCTTTTCGAGAAAAGGAAGTTGCCTCCTTTCCTGTTTATCAGCAATTTCATGCGGCTAGAAACATATTATCAGGGTGCAAATGGGGGATCGGCGGCAGCTTAGGATTTGAATTATCAACTGGGATTCCGGCAGTAAAAGAAACCAGCGATTTTGATTTGCTGCTGTACGCAGATTCACCGATTGAATTGCCAATTCAGGCAATTCAATCGCATCCTGCTTTTTTTGAGCAATTCGATACCCAAGTCATTACATCAAAAGGCGGATTTTCGCTAAAAGAATACTTGCGGACACCAGAGAAAAAACTCCTGTTGAAAACAACAACAGGGCCAAAACTAACCAAAGAGATTTGGTAATAAACTAAAAGTGAGAGAAAGCGATGTTTGAAAACAAAAAAATCAAAATCAACGTAAGTGACTTCCAGAAAGTATCAGCTGTAACGGCTGTTATGATGCAAACGATATTGAGCTTTGCTTTGGCAAACAGCCACAGCGCAACAAATACAGCTTTTCTTGGTACCTTTTACGTCATCGTTAAATACACAGCACCAATGTTTATTTTTGCAATTGTCTATAATATGGTAAAAACAAGTCAGCATTTGTCTTATTGGGAATTTTTGAAAGAAAAGTTTTTTGAACTAGTCGTTCCGTATCTTCTATGGACGACGGCTTATCTTTGGCTATTCCCAGCAGTCCAACAACAAACTCCGTATACGGATACTGCAAGCTTTTTACTGAAATATGTCACAGGTGATGGAGCGCCTCATTTATGGTATACCGTGATGATGCTGCAGATCCAATTGTTCATGCCGTTTTTTGTTTGGCTCGGTTACAAAGTATTTGCTAATAAAAAATATGTATGGCCAGTATTGATTGGTTCAACGATTTTATATGTTGCATGGTATCTGTTCTATCAAACACAAGTATTGACTGGTCCTTATCATGACAGCTGGTACTTGTTAGATCGGTTTGTTGCTAGTTTCATGATTTACGGGATTTATGGGGTAGCCGCATTTGTTTATCACGAAAAAGTCTATCAATATTTGGACAGAGTACGTTATCTTTTCTTACCTGTTGGCTTAGTTATCGCGTTCTTTTCTGTCCGTTCATTGCTCGCACATCCAGGAGACTTGAGCTTTGCGAATGCGCCTTACTTGAATACGATCCAAAGTTTGTACAGTTTAGTCATCATCTTTGCTGTCTTCATGGGCGCTTCAAAAATGATTGTAAACGATTCGCCAAAATTACCATTGTTCAAATGGTTGTCTGTTTATGCTTACCGTACGTATTTAGCAAATGTCTTTGTTTTCCAAGTACTGTTGTTATTATTTAAAGATAGTTGGCTGCAGTTACCTTCAGGATTCATGATTCTTGTAGCGTATCTAATGACGGCAAGTTGTGCATTTGCTTTAAGCTGGTTGCTTCACATCATTTGGGTAGCCATCAAAAAAGGGTTCAACAAGTAATAGAAAGAAGGAGTGAGTGTCATGATAAATGACGAACGAAAAAAAGCAGTGACTCAGCAACTCGCTGCGTTGGTAGAGGAAGCATTGATCGCAGAAGTAACATTAAGCCCAAAACCTGGATTAGTGGATGCACTGGATGCGGGTGCACATTCCGATATGGACTATGCTTTATTTCTTAAGTCTGCGAAGACGCTGACTCCTTTTTTTGAAGAAATGGCTCAAATAGCATGGCAACATGCTATCGATCAAGAGTTAAGAGAAAAGATTGCTGAGATTGGACGGAAAGCGGAAAAGGCAATGTTGATTGCTACAGATGGCATCAATACCCATAAAGGAGCGATTTGGGCAATGGGGCTATTGACCAGTGTGACTGCACAAAAAATCAGTATGGAACAGCCTTTTTCTTTATCCAAAATACTTGATGATGTCAGTAAACTTGCTGCTTTTCCTGATACAAAATATCGTCATAAAAAAAACACTCATGGGCATACGGTGAAGCAAAAATACGGCGTAAATGGTGCATATGAAGAAGCAGTGTTGGGTTATCCGCATATCAGGCTTGCAATCCAAGCTGCTAAGGAGATAGATAATGATTCTGATGTACAGAAACAAATGCATATGTTGTTAGTTTTGATGAGTTCCTTAGATGACACCTGTGTCTTGCATCGCAGTGATCAGAAAACGTTAGTGGAAATGCAGAAACTTGCTCATGCTGCTAGTCAAAGTGCTTTACCAAATCATCCATTTATAGCACTGTTGCACTTTTGTCAGGAAAACCAAATCTCTCCTGGAGGAAGCGCAGATCTTTTGTCTGCCAGCTTGTTCATGCTGAAGATAGAGGAAATATGGACTGCCAACACCTATGCCTGTCCGATGTCACTTAATGATTAAATTAAGACAAAACTGCTAAAAAAACAGTTTATGCATCTGGTTATTGACTCTTCCTTTTAGCAAGGCTATGATAACAATAGTTTTTTGTAATAAAAGATAACGAGGAAGGCAATGAAAAAAATCAATTATTTAGCAATCATTTTGTTAGTGGGCCTATGTTTGTTTGCTCTGCCGACCCAAGGATTCGCTATCGCGGGTGGTCATGGTGGAGGTACATCTAGCGGTCGAAGTTCGGGCAGAGGTTCATTTGGCGGTCGTTCATATGGGGGCAGTTATTTTAGCAGTCGTTCTTACGGCAGAGATTCTTATGGGTATTATGGTCCAAGTACAGGTCCTTCTAGTTATGAGCAAACGGGATTTCTTGCATTAGCTGTTTTGTCAGTAGGAGGGGTTTCTGCTTTTTCTATCGTCAAGAATAAAAGACAAAAGAAAAGGCTGAAAGCGGAGATATTGTCCCGCATGTCAGGAACGGCTAAAGAAAAGAAAGCACAGTTTCTGGAAATCCAAAAGATATTCATGAAGATCCAATCTGCTTGGGAAGAAGAAACTCCTGAAAAAGCCAGAAGCTGTTATACAGACAAGCTGTTTGCCGAACATCAGAAAGTTCTGCAAAAAAACAAAGCAGACGGTGTAAGAAATCATACTAAAAAAATAACTATTCAGGAAGTAGGGAATTATCGACAGATCCACGAAAATAGTTTTGCCATCCGAATTGATTTCAGATGCTGTGATTATTCAGTCGATCGAAAAGATGGGCGAGTGATCTCAGGAAGTAAGACACAACGACAGTATTTTTCTCAGATATGGTATTTTGATTTTTCTGAGAAAGAAAAAAGATGGCAAGCAGATTTTATCCAGCCGATTATGCTGGATTGACAGAAAATACTTATGAACGGAACTGTGACAAAAATTTTGTCGTAGCTCCTTTTTCTGAATAAACGGTGTTCCAGAGATAGCCTATCGGCAATAAGGCACGATTTTGTAAAATATGGGAAGCTATTTTTCAAAATCGCTTCTTGTCGCTCAAGGCTGAACATCTCTGTCACAACCTCTCCACTAAATGGTATTCAAAAGCTTGCATCTACGATAATAAGCCCAACCAAATGAAAAATAGGAAGTACTATTTTTGTTTGGCTGTTCTCATTACTTGATGCAGGACAGCTTTTTCATGACCTCTTTTTTGTATAGATGGGCAAAATTTTTGTAATAATAGGCGTATGTCTTTTTCGTTGAGAAGTTGAAAAAGCATACGGCTTATTTTTTGTTTGCTATGCTTACTTTCTTTCCACTTCAAGTGGCAGAAATATCTACTTTTTATTATGTAAGCGGAATCATATACTTGGAATCAGAAGGAGATCATTTCTATGAAAACAAGAACAATTGAAATACTTCACAGAATCATGACAGCCCAATATCCAGTAAAAGCGGAACATCTAGCAGCTGATTTCCATGTCAGTCAGCGGACGATCCGACAGGAAGTTCTTGAAGCGAATATCTGGTTGAGCAGTAAAAAGCTTCCGGAAATCAGAACAATTCGCAACAAAGGTTTTTTGTTGAAACTGGAGAATGACAAGCAAGTTCGATTAGAAACTGAAATAAAAGAGGTGAAAGACGGCTTTTTGAATCGGCGGGAACGTATTTTTGATTTAGTTTTAGCCATTGCTTACAGCCGAAACCCGATCCATCTAAACAAAAAAGAAGAAGAATTTCAAATCTCTAAAAGTACGTTAGATGAAGATATGCGACGATTACGAGCAACACTGGTCAGTTATGGAATCGAGATCGTCAGTTATGGAAAGCAGGGACTGGTTTATAAAGGTTCAGAACGATCTATCCGTACGATGATCTATGATTTTATCAATCAGAATCTGGGGATGACCGACTTCTTTATGAATCAAGACGCGCAACTAACACCGGCTCAAAAAATCTTTTTCCATTATTTTCCTTTGGTGGAAATCAAAAAAATAGAGGAGATCTATTCCAATAAGTTGTTAAAACAAGAGGATGATATTTATAAAAAGCAAATTCTGCTTTTTACATTGATCTGGATCCAGCGAATCAGGAAACATGAATTCATCTCCTCCATTAATTGGAAAAATACAGAAATAAAAGACAGCAGCTTCTCTGCATTTATCGACTACATGATCACGGAATTTCAGTTGAACAATGTCCCACAAGTAGAAAGAAATTATCTTCGTTTCACTATCGAGACGTTCAATGCTAGAGATATCTCCAATTCGATTGAGTGGGTACAAGCTCAACTACTAACGATCCAATTGATCCAATTTGTAGAGAACGAGACACACATACCTTTTCATCTAAAAGAAGAAGCTTTATTCGAAAATCTCTATAAACACATGGCTGCACTGATCATAAGAATCAAGCATGCTATCCAAGTCATGAATCCATTGAAAGAAAACATCCGAACAAATTATTTTCCAATCCACCGCGCAGTCACTCATTTTGTTCCTACGATCGAAGAAGTAATTGGCGGCAAGATACTGGAGGACGAGATAGCTTTTCTTGTCATCCACTTTTCGACGATTGCCAGTGTGATCAAGCGAGACCTGAATTATGTTTATCAATCAGTTGTTGTCTGTAATCACGGCATGGCTACCGGGAATCTGTTAGCAGAAAATCTGAAAGAAAAATTTCCTCAGATTGAGATTACTGCAGTTTTAAGTTCAAAAGAAATCGAATTAGTGGATAAACTGGATGTCGATTTGGTTTTCAGCACCTTTCAATTGAATTATCGAAACAAGCCGCTTTTAGTTGTCGATCCAATTCTGACTGAGACGAATATTTTAGTTATAGAAGATTTTTTGAAAAGAAATGAAGAACTGCAGCGGTTAAAACCTAACAGTCATGAATCGACGCAGTTATTCACTCAAATAATCGGTGTCATGGAAGAAAGTGGTGGCCGAGTGGACCGCATCATCTATGGCAAGTTGGAAAAATTATTCGAAACAAACAATTTAGAAATCAACAAAAGGGAGGTCCAGCCTATGTTAAAAGATATTTTGACGGACAGCAATATCATAATTAAAGAAAAAGCCGTTACTTGGGAGGAATCGATTGAACGAGCTGCTAAACCATTGGTCAAAGAAAACATTGTTGAAGAACGCTATGTCGAAGCGATGATTCGTGCAGTGAATGAATACGGGCCATATATCGTGATTGGTAAACACATGGCGCTAGCCCATGCTCGACCAGAAGATGGGGTCAATAAGTTAGGAGTCAGCGTAGCTACGATTGAGCAACCAATCGATTTCGGTAATCCTGAAATGGATCCAGTAAAGATCATTTTTTGTTTAGCAGCAGTAGATTCCTACTCGCATCTGAACATCATGAAAGAACTGATCGAACTGATCAACAACGAAGAGAAGTTGGATCGATTGATCGAATGCACCAATGTGGAAGATTTCAAACAACTGCTTTTTCAGTAGTTGAGAAATAATAAATGATACGGGGGAGAACAAAGATGAACAAATTGAACATTTTATTCGTATGCGGCGCAGGTTTAGGAAGTAGTTTTGCAGCACAGATGTCTGCTGAGGATGTTTTGAACAAATTAGGAGTAGAAGCCAAACTGGACCATTGTGATATTTCTTCTGCAGTGTCCATGAAACCAGATGTGATCATCACAGCAGAAAATTTTCGCTCGCAGTTCGAAAAATTCTCAGTCGATCCTAAAACAGCGATGATCTATTTGAAAAATATTGTCTCGAAAAATGAAATTGAAGAAAAAATCACCCCAGTTTTACAAGATAAGGGAGTTATCTAAATAAAAAAGAAAAGAGGATAAAAACATGGGCGTTATCAATTTTATCATCGAAAATATTTTGACTCAGGCATCGATCACCATTGCATTGATTGCTATGTTGGGTCTACTGCTGCAGAAGAAATCAGCAGGACAAGTCATTTCTGGCACGTTAAAGACACTCCTAGGATTCCAAGTGTTGAGTGCTGGTTCGAGTATCATCGTTGGGAGTTTAACTTATTTCGGGAAAATTTTTACTGAAGGATTCCATATGCAAGGGATCATCCCTTCGATTGAATCTATCAATGGTCAAGCAATGAATGATTTAGGTTTAGGCAGAGATATTGCGCTGACGTTCTTAGCCATTTTTGTATTCAATATTCTTTTAGCTCGGTTCACAAAATGGAAGTACATTTTTCTAACTGGTCAAGCCATTTTATGGATGGCGACGATGACGACAGTCTTTGGTTATTTCGCCGGTCTGCGAGGAATCGTATTGATCTTAGTCGGTGGTTTTATCGGAGCTTGTTTCGCCATTGCTATGCCGGCAGTAGCACAACCAATCATTCGTAAAATCACAGGATCAAATGATATTGCTTTAGGGCATTTTTGTACGATTGGGTACTTATTTGAAGCCGGTGTGGCTAAACTTTTTGGTGAGAAAGGCGAAAATAAAAAATCGATCGAAGATATCAAGCTGCCTACACATTTCGAGTTTTTGCAAGATACTTATCTGTCTGTCATGGTCGTGATGGTTCCACTATATATCATCACTGTTTTATTTGCAGGTGAACCATTCGCTTCTGAATTATCAGGAGATCAAAACTATATCATGTTTGCCTTTTTACAAGCCATCCAATTCGTAGTGGGTGTGTATGTATTGCTAGCTGGTGTACGTCTACTGTTAGGTGAAATCGTGCCGGCATTTCGAGGGATAGCTATGAAATTAGTTCCTGATGCGATTCCTGCCTTAGATTGTCCAGTTTTCTTTCCCTACAGCCCAAATGCTGTTATTTTAGGTTTCATTACGACAACGATCGGTACGATTATTGCCATGTTCACTTTGCCGATGTTCGGCTTAGCGATGATTTTACCAGGTATGCTAACGAATTTCTTTGCCGGAGGAACAGCGGGGATATTTGGTAACGCAGTTGGCGGACGTCGAGGAGCGATCATTGGCGGTATTGCTCATGGCTTCTTTATTACATTATTGCCTGCTTTGCTAGTAACGATCTTTAATTCGATGGGGTTCATCAATGCTACAGCAACCGATGTAGATACAGTAGCCGCCGCACTCTTATATGCCTGGATTTTAAGCCCAATTTTGAAAGCATTTTAATTGAAAGTAGGGAAAATGATGTTCGGATTTTTTAAGAAAAAAGAAAATGAACCAAAAAAAAGATCGATAAAAGAGGAAAAAATCCTCTCGCCAGAAGCGATCGAAAAGATTCAATCAGAGATTACACAATTAAATCAAGAGATTTCAACGACCCAAGAGAAGCACGAATTAGCGGAACTTTATGAACAAATTGGTCTTAAATTTTCTGAATTGTATGAGAACGATCAAGCCATCCAATATTTAGAAAAGAGCTTGGAAAATAAACAGACGATCGGAGATGGGTATAAAAAACTGATGAGCCTCTATAACCAGAAGCGTGCAGATGCTGCTCGTGCTGGGGATGATCAAGGAATCGATTACTACATGGGCAAAATGGATGAGATGCGACAAATTGCAAAACAAGTAACGATCAAAGGAAATAAATAAAAAGATAAGGTGGCAATAAAAGATGTATACAACATTGAAAGAAGTAACAAAAACAGCAGAAGAATTGAATTTTACAGTTGGAGCTTTTAATACACATAACCTAGAAATGCTTCCTGCCATGCTAGGCGCAGCAAAAGAAATGGGCTCGCCGATCATTATTCAAACAAGTGTCGACACCGCAAAATATATCGGCATGCATGTGTTAGTCAATGTAATGACAGCTATTGCAGAAGAAGAAATGGTTGATGCAGTCTTGCACTTAGACCACGCCCGAGACTTTGATGATATCAAAGAAGCAATCGATAGCGGATATACTTCTGTCATGTATGACGGGTCCCATCTGCCTTTCAAAGAAAATATCTTGAAAACGAAAGCAGTAGTAGAATATGCCCATGCACACGGTGTTTCCGTAGAAGGAGAACTTGGAACGATCGGCGGTACAGAAGAAGGAATCCATGTCGCTGAAAATGACAAGGTATATACAAGACCGGAAGATGCAGTGAAATTTGTAGAAGCTACAGGTGTGGATGCATTAGCTATTGCTATTGGTACGAATCATGGACAATTCAAATCAAAAACAGAAGTGAACATTCCCTTGCTGAAAGAAATCGATGCAGTAGTCGATGTCCCCCTCGTTATCCATGGCGGAACAGGTGTGAAAGAAGAAGATTATCCTGAATTGATTAATAACGGGATCCGCAAATTCAATGTTGGAACGGAGCTTTTAGTCAACTGGACAAAAGTGGCTAAAGGAACCTTTAGTGAAACAGAAATCAACAAGTCTCTTCGCCATAATGTGATTCCAGCAAATGAAGCAGTAAAAGAAATCGTCAAGCATAAGATTGGACTGTTTATGAACTTGGAAAGTCCAATTAACTTAGGAAACAAATGAGATGAAAAAGTATTTCATTCTTCTAGCTGGTAGTCCTGGTACAGGAAAAACATATCTTATGAATAAACTACGGGAACGATTTCCAGATATGTATGCCATCACGCTCGATGAAATCAAGGAATATTATGCAGAATCCATCGGTTTTAACAACTTGGAAGAACGGGCGGAACAAGAAAGGACGAAAGTTTATCCTTTCTATTACAAAGCACTTGATCTGTATATGGAAGCAGGAAAGAAAGTGATTGTGTCCGAGTATCCTTTTAGTGATAAGCAAAAAACTCGACTCCAAGAATTAGCAGAAAGATACGGATATCAGGTGATCACGATTCGCCTGACAGCAGATTTTGAAGTGTTATGGCAACGTCGGTACAAACGTGATCGTGAACCAGATCGTCATTTGAGCTATATCATGGATCATTATCACTATGGCGACATATTGGAAGATCGATCGAAAGGGACGAACCATATTACGAAAGAAGCATTCAAAAAGATCATCACTGACCGAAAATATGATGAATTCCAGTTAGGAACACTATATGAATTTGATGTAACAGACTATACTCAAGTGGATTACACTCCATTATTGGATAAATTAGAAAAAGAAATCAATGACAATAAGTAACGAAGAAATGGTTTGATAGTGACAGGTAATAAAGACAGGCGGCTCTTCTCTTGAGGTTGTGAAAAAGCTGTCCTGCATCAAGTAATAAGAACAGCCAAACAAAAATAGCTCCTCCTATTTTTCGTTTGGTTGGGCTTATTACCGCAGATGCAAGCTTTTGAACATCGGTTATTCACAGCACAGAGGAGTCGAATGTCTTTTTGTTCTAAAATGTTTTTTTAATATTCTTTTATTTATTGCCGATTTCCTTGTGTTTATTTGCCGTAATTAGGTCAGTCTTCTATACTTGATTACATAGTCATACATTCGATGAAAAGAAGGGAAGAGAATGAATAACAAGTTGGCTCAATACAAAAGACTACTCGCACTTTCTCAAGCTGGTCTGTATTATGGAAAAGATGTATTCGATAAAGAACGATTTGAGGAGATTCGGACGATCTCATTGGAATTGATCAGTGAAATAGGAAAAGAAGCTTTCGAAGAAATAAAAGCACTTACAGTTATTGAAGAAGGTCATCCCACACCAAAAGTTGATGTTCGTGCCTATATCAAAAAAGACGGCAAGATCCTACTAATCGAAGATAAACGGACGAAAGAATGGTCACTGCCAGGCGGATTTGCCGAAATAGGTTTATCTCCTGAAGAAAACGTGCGGAAAGAAGTCTATGAAGAAACGGGTTTAACAGTAGAATCTACACAGCTGCGAGCGGTTTTTGATACGAATAAACAAAAAGATATTCCGCAGCTTTTTCAGTATTATAAGCTTGTTTTTGCTTGTACGATCCACGATGAAGATGCAAAATTTATTGAGAACAACGAAACTTCCGACATGGGTTTTTTTAGCATAGAAGAGTTGCCAAAGCTATCAGAAAAACGAACAACAAAGAAGCAGTTGCTCATTTTAGAAAACAAAAACCAGCTTTATTGCGATTGAGTTTTTTCGTAAAAGAAGAAAGCTATTTACTCTGCGAGTTCTCTAAAAAGAACTCGTTCTTTTATTAAAAAATAGTTGCATTTGCAACAAAAAGAGGTAAACTAGTCTTACAAACAAAATAAAGGTGGGGTGAAATGGCTGAAATTCTTCGAGACATCGGAATGATTGCCCGAGCGCTGGATTCTATCAGCAATATCGAATTCAAAGAAGTTGATTTAACAAGAGGGCAGTATCTTTATTTAGTACGTATTTGCGAAAATCCAGGAATCATCCAAGAAAAACTAGCAGAAATGATCAAAGTAGATCGTACAACGACTGCACGAGCAATCAAGAAATTAGAATCCAATGGGATGATCGAACGTTTGGAAGATAAAGAAAATAAAAAAATCAAGAAACTCTATCCGACTAAAAAAGGAGCAGAAATCTATCCTTTCATCATCCGAGAAAACAACTACTCTAATGCAGTCGCATTAAATGGTCTGTCTGACGAGGAAGCGAAACAATTGGAATATCTTTTAAAGAAAGTATGCAAGAATATTAGCGAAGATTGGAATTTTGTCAAAAAAGGTAATAAAAGGATCTATTGAAAGGAAGAAGCCGTGAATAAATACGAAATTCGAAAAATGACGCCTTCAGATGTAGACTTACTACAACAAATCAGTATCGAAACATTTACAGATACATTTGGAAAAGATAATTCGCCGGAGCATCTAGCTGCTTACTTGAGACAAGCTTATGCGCCAGAAAAACTTACAGAAGAGCTAAAAGAGAAAGAAACTGATTTTTTACTAGTAAGTATCGATCAAGAGCCTGCGGGTTACCTGAAACTAAATATAGGAACGAGTCAATCTGAGGAAATGGATGATCATTTTTTAGAAATCGAGCGAATCTATGTACGAAAAAAATTTAAACATCAAGGTATTGGTACATTTTTACTAGATACAGCTATCAAAAAAGCAAAAGAAAAGCAAAAAACAGCCATTTGGCTCGGTGTGTGGGAACACAACGATGTTGCGCTCGCTTTCTATCGCAAAAGAGGATTTACCAAGTACAGTGAACATATTTTTTATATGGGAGATGATCCCCAAACAGACGATCTATTCATCAAGGAATTATTCTAATCAAGAGGTGTAAACATATGAAAAAAGTAATAGTGGATGCCAATTTTTGGGAAGTATTTCCTGAAGCAACCATCGAAATCTTATCCGCGAGTGGTATCGATAATCACGTAACAGAAGAAACTGAAGAAACGTATCATCAATTATTGAATAGCGCGGCAAAAGAAGCAAGAAATTACCTTACAGAAGAAACATTCAGCCAAAACGAAGTCATTGCTCAGTGGCGTCAGGCTTTTACCACATTCAAGACTAAAAAAGGTGCACGTTCTTCTATTGAAGCTTTACTGAAACGTGCAAATCAAGAACGGGAATTTTTCCCAATCAACCCGCTTGTAGATATTTATAATAGTATTTCCTTGTCTTTTGGCGTACCTTGTGGCGGAGAAGATATCGAAAAGATTTCAGGAAATCTGCATCTAGGAAAAGCCCAAGGTGGCGAATCATTCCTGCCTTTAGGTGCAGATTCCGATGCTCCGGCACTTCCGGAAGAAATCATCTACTATGATGAACAAGGAGCAATCTGTCGCTGTCTCAACTGGCGTGAAGCCCAAAGAACGATGCTGACGGAAGAAACGCAAGCAGCGGTGCTGGTCATTGAATCCATCAATGCTGAACAAGCAGCACGTGGCGCACAGGCAATCGAAGCGTTGAAGGAAAAAATCGATCAAACATTTGGCGTGTCTAGTGTCAGACACACACTAACCAAAGCTGAATCAGAAGCAGAATTATAAAAAAATCGAAAAAAGAAGAGCGGCATTTATTGCCGTTCTTTTTTTGTAAAAAAATTAATGGAGTACATCAAGTCTAGAAACTATTGCTTTATTTTTCTTGAATAGGATCAAACACAAGGTGTTCGCGCTTTCGTGATATAATGGAATCAGTTTATAGACAGGTAAGAAAATCAACTAGAAAGAAGGGTCAAACGATGATACAAAAAACACGTGTGATGCTTTATGTCAATGACGTAGAGATGATTTGCCGATTCTTTGTAGAAAAAATTGGTGCAGAAATTTCAGAAACGATCGAATTGCCAGAAGAATTTAAGAGTATTGTACTGAGTATCTCAAAAGAATTAGAATTAGGTGTATTTCCAAAAGTATTTGTGCAGAAGTTTTCACCAGAAGTATTGGGACCGCCACCTTCTTTAGTCTTTTTTACGGATGAATTTGAAACTATCTACGAGAACATGGACGAACCTGGAGAAATCACAGACAACAATGGCGTCTTGACTTTCAATTTTTCGGACCCTGAAGGCAATTATTTTGTTATAGGAAAAGCTGAGTCGTCTGTTTGAATAAAAAGGAGGAAAAACAGTGGATCTAATGGGAAGGCTAGAAGGTTATTTGAAGTATCGGCGAGCAAAACATAGTGAGAAGCTTCGAGCAAGGAATTTCAAATCAGGTAAAAAGAAGACAAAAGGTTGGGGAAAAATGGTCGATACAGGTTTTGGCGGACTAAATAACCTAAATCCTGTTGATACAAAAGAATTCATCAAAGAAGAGCAGAAACGGATGAATAAAGGGTACGCAAAAAAATGAACGGAAATTTTTGGATAGAAGCTTCATTTCTATCAACCGGATAAATAAAATAAACAACAATAAAGTACTGCTACTTGTTAGTAAGTTTTATTTTTTATAAAATAACTATATGGTTATTGTAGTTATGAAAGGAGTAGCAGATGGAAAAGGGTATCAAAGGGATATATAGATTATTTGCAGTACTAGTTATTTTTTTTATGATTTGGGCGATGGCATCAACTATTTTTTCGCCAAGGATAGGCGCGATATTCTCTTTATTCAGAGATAGTTATTCACCAAAAGTTACTATAGTTGTTAATATATTTTGTCTGTTTTTTGCATTTCTTCTATTTTTTATTTTGAAAAATTTATTAAAGAAAATAAAAATAGATTGGGATTTAAGTGACAAACTGCTCTTTTATATATTTGGGTTAGAGTTAGTTATTTACGCAGTCAGCTTATTTCTTTTTATTAGATTTATTGGTTTTCATCAACCAGTCGATGATACTGCTATTACATTAAAATTTTTAGAGCAATTGAAGGCTGGAGAAAATTGGGGATATAATTATATGTATTCCAATCCTCAAAACCTATTGCTGATGTATAGTTTTAGGGGAATACAATTTTTCTTTGGTACGAATTACTATCCGATCATTGCAGTATTTTGTGGCATTCATCTAATAACGATCATCTTTCTTTTTCTTTCTCTGAGAAATTTAAAAGTTAGTAATTTTGCAACATTGATTACTATTCAAATCATGTTATTTGCCTTCCAGATAACATTACATGTTCCTGTAGCCTATACTGATATACTTTCATTGTTTTTTGGCTCAGCCACATTCTTTTTTATAACTAAATATGTAAATAAGAAGAAACAGTATGTGAATAGAAACATTATTTATGTACTGCTTGCAACAGCAACTAGCACGATTGGTTTTATAAGTAAAGGGACGGGTCTTATCTTGATCTTAGCGATGATCTTATTCTTTGCTTTTTATCATACTGGGAAATGGCGGTTGCTAGCATTCCTTCCTTTAGTTTTTTTAGTTTTAGGAAATTTTGGGTGGAAACAATTTATCGATGCACAAAAACTCTATCCGAATAGTCACTATGGACAGCCCAATACACATTATTTGATGATGGGATTGAATAATACGCCTATTCCTGATAATTTATCTGGGGATGACAAGTATCGTTGGGTAGTGGGTGCTTATTCTAGCGCCGATCAAAGATTTACATGGGATATGTTCTTGGATAAAAAAATGCCTAAAAAAGAAGTGGAAGAAAAGCACCTATCTATCATAAAAGAACGATTGAATGCGATGGATTTTAAGCAATTCTTAGCTGCAATCAATAATAAGGTTGCAGTTACTTGGAGCTCAGGTGATCTAAAATCATCATTTGAAATATTTTTGGGTACAGGAAAAAATGAAAAGAATATGTGGGTATTCAGAAGTAAAACAAGTGGATTAATTTTATACGCTGTAATGATGGTGATTCAATACTTGGTTTATCTTGGAATTATTTTTACCAGTATAAAATTTTTCAAGAATATAAATCCACTAGTTTTTTTGAGTAACATATATATTTCTGGTTATTTTGCATTCTTATTGATCTGGGAATCTAGTCCTAGATACGCTATGGGGATTTTTGTACCTGCGATAATAATGATAGGACTGTTGATTGAAAAAGAGAAGACAAAAAGAATCTCTTAGTTTGTAGTCATTCACTAAATGATGTAATGTAGATAAAAGAAGACAAGTCTAATAAATAAGTTAGATTTGTCTTCTTTATTTACAATAAAGAAATGTTTCTCTCTATAAAGAAGAATCTCAAATAGTGGAAATATGGATTTTTTAATCAAATAGAACGTTCGGATTTTGCTTGAAATCCGAATTTTTTGTTTACTTATGTTTTGTTTTAGTATATGATAAAACACGTTGTTTTATTAATAAATCGAAATTTTAACGGACTTTATTTATAATGTTCGGATTTAGGGGGATGGAAGATGAAGGAAAAAATACTTTCCTACTTCGAAATAGAAAAATTGAACACCACGGTAAAACGTGAGGTACTGGCAGGATTTACGACATTTATTTCAATGGCCTATATCTTATTTGTAAATCCAACTGTATTAGGCGCTTCTGGAATGGATGAAGGAGCGGTGTTCACTGCGACTGCATTAGCCAGTGCGATTGGCTGTATTTTGATGGGGGTATTAGCCCGTTATCCAATTGGAACGGCACCTGCTCTTGGGATCAATGCTTTCTTTGCTTATTCTGTTTGTTTAGGGATGGGGATCCCATGGGAAACAGCATTGTCCGGCGTATTCGTTGCTTCTTTGATCTTTATCTTGATTACAATCTTCAAACTGCGGGAAATGATCATTGATGCGATCCCAGCAGATTTGAAATATGCGATTTCTGGTGGTATCGGTCTATTTATTGCTTTCCTTGGTCTGAGCGAAGGTGGCATCATCGTTTCGAATGAATCTACATTAGTAGGATTAGGATCACTCAACGTTGGTTCTACTTGGTTGACGATTTTTGGATTAGTCGTCACGGCTATCTTGCTTGTTCGACGTGTACCAGGTGGCATTTTCATCGGGATGGCAGCTACAACGATTTTAGGTCTGGTCACAGGTTTGATTCCAATGCCTTCTGAAATTGTTGCCGCAGCACCAAGTTTGAAACCAACATTTTTAGTTGCGTTAAAACATGTAGGGGACATCAATTCTCTTCAAATGTGGGTCGTAGTACTAACATTCTTGCTTGTGACTTTCTTTGATACAGCAGGAACTTTAGTTGGATTAGCAAATCAAGCAGGCTTTATGAAAGACAACAAGATGCCTCGTGTAGGGAAAGCTTTAGCTTCTGATTCAACAGCTATGCTTGCGGGCTCCTTATTAGGTACTTCTCCTGTTGGTGCATTCGTAGAATCGTCAGCTGGAATCGCTGTTGGAGGACGCTCAGGAATCACAGCAATTACTACAGGAATCTTTTTCTTGTTAGGTTTGTTCTTTTCTCCATTACTATCAGTTGTTACTTCACAAGTAACTGCACCAGCATTGATCATGGTAGGTGTTTTGATGGCTCAATCATTACGTCAAATCGAATGGGGAAAATTAGAGATTGCGATCCCTTCCTTCTTGATCTTGATCGGCATGCCTTTAACTTATAGTATTTCAGATGGGATTGCATTAGGTTTTATTTTCTATCCAATTACGATGTTAGCGGCTAAAAGAGGAAAAGAAGTATCTCCAATCATGTATGGTCTGTTCTTTGTATTCGTGGGATTCATGTGGATATTGAATGTGAAATAAAGAGGTTGTGAAATCAGTGTTCTGGCCTGAGTATTAGCTCAAAAAAACGAAAAAATAGTTCCTCCTATTTTGCCGTTTTTTGAGCTAATACCGAGGGACAGCTGAGTGAACACCGTTTATAAAGAGGTTGTGAAATCAGCGTTCTTCCCTACATCAATCAATCCTTTCAAAAAACAGTTGAGGAAATTTCCTCAGCTGTTTTTTTGTTTTATTCTGTTACCGATAACAAGGTGCAATGACTGTTTGAAAGCGTTACAATTTTTGGTGGAAGAAACTAAACTAGATGATTAAGTGAAAAATAGAAACATCCATTTATAGGAGGGAAATCATGGAACGAAAATGGTGGCACCATTCAGTTGTTTATCAAATCTATCCAAGAAGTTTTCAAGATTCAAATCAAGATGGGATTGGAGACTTGCAAGGGATTATTTCTAGATTGGATTATCTGGCATATTTGGGCATTGATGTGATTTGGCTTTCGCCAGTGTACGAGTCTCCAAATGATGACAATGGCTATGATATCAGTGATTATCAAGCAATCATGGCAGAATTCGGTACGATGGAAGAATTGGAGGAACTGATTGAAGAAGCAAAGAAAAGAAGTATCCGTATCGTTATGGATCTGGTGGTGAATCATACTTCGGATGAACACCCGTGGTTCATTGAGGCACGTAAAAATAAAGAAAATCCTTATCGTGACTACTATATTTGGCGTGATCCAGTCAATGGAGAGGAACCTAATGGATTGCGCTCGATATTCAGTGGACCTGCTTGGCAGTTGGATGAGCAAACAGGGCAATATTTTCTGCACTTGTATAGCAAGCGTCAACCTGATTTGAATTGGAAAAACAAACAGGTTCGCCAAGCGATTTATCAAATGATGAATTTCTGGATCGACAAAGGTATTGGTGGCTTTCGTATGGACGTGATCGATATGATTGGCAAAGAACCGGATAAAGAAATCACAAGTAATGGACCTAAACTGCATGAGTATCTTCAGGAAATGAATCAAGCAACTTTTGGCGACAAAAATCTGATGACCGTTGGCGAAACATGGGGAGCAACTACCGAGATTGCTAAACTTTATTCCAATCCTAAAAGAAAGGAATTATCCATGATCTTCCAATTCGAACACATAGGATTAGATCAGCAAGAAGGCAAAGACAAATGGGATTTGAAACCTTTAAGTATCTCTGAACTGAAAAAAGTATTATCGAAATGGCAAACTTCTTTGGGGGATGAAGGATGGAATAGTTTATTTTGGAATAATCATGATCTCCCGCGAATTGTTTCTCGTTGGGGAAATGACGATATGTATCGAAAAGAAAGTGCCAAGATGTTTGCTATCTTGCTTCATATGATGAAAGGCACTCCTTATATCTATCAAGGAGAAGAATTAGGCATGACGAATTGCCCAATTGATGATATCGCGGAAGCAAAAGATATTGAGACAATCAATATGTATAACGAAAGGATTTCTTCTGGATTTACAAAAGAGGAAATCTTGGAATCAATCAATGCGAAAGGAAGAGACAATGCTAGGACGCCTATGCAATGGAACGCCAGTGAACATGCTGGGTTTACTATGGGAATTCCATGGCTTCGAGTCAACCCAAATTATAAAGAAATCAATGCAGAAGAAGCGTTAGCAGATCAAAAATCTGTTTTTTATATGTACAAAAAATTGATCGATTTGCGTAGAAAACACGACATCATCGTCTGGGGTGACTATGAATTAGTAGAAGAGACGCCAGAGCATATCTTTGCCTATTCTCGCACATATGAAGACCAGCGATGGCTCGTTGTTTGCAATATGTCCAGTGAAAAACAGGTGTTCACTGTTCCACGTGAAGCTTTAAGGGTTATTGTATCAAATTATCCTCTGAAACAGTTACCAGACGGCAAAGTTGAGTTACGACCATATGAAGCATTTGTGGTGGAAGTAAAATAAAGAAAAGCTTATTTGATTGAAACGTATTACCGAGAAGTTGTGACATATTTTTTGTCACAACTTCTTTTTCTCAAAACTAAACAGAGGAGGCGGTCATTACTCCGTGTTTTTTGACAAAAAATAAAAATCATACTATGATATGTACGCCAATGGAGGGGATGAAATGGAAAAGCCAATTGAAAAAGCGTTGGATGAATGTCTTTTCTTTAGTGTGAAAAAGCTTGATCGCATGTTGAATAAATTAGCTGATGAAGCATTTAGAAAAACAGGCCTGGCACCAACATATGGATTTATTTTATTGATATTAAAAGAAAAAGATGGTATACCGCAAAAAGATATTGCGCAAATGCTCTATTCTGCGCCTTCAACAATCGCTCGTTTTGTTGAAAAATTAGAATATAAAGGATACGTCAAAACAGTTAGCGAAGGACGCTTGTCATTGGTTTATCTTACAGAACAAGGACGCCAATTTACTAAGGAAGTCGATGGTAGCTGGGAAGAACTCCATCAGTCGTACAAAGCAGTCTTGGGAAATGAAGCAAGTAAAGAATTAGCCGAGATAATGAATGAAGCAACAGATAAGTTACAAAAAAAATAAAAATTTTTTTAAGCAAAATAGTTGCATGTACAACTAATCGAGTGGTTTAATGATAGATGATTCTCGATAGGTTAATTAGAGCAATTCATGGGAGGAATAACAATGTCACAATTTGATCAATCAATTACTTTACCTTCAGGAGTTCAATTGAAGAATCGATTGATGCTGTCGCCTATGACGACACAACTCAGCTTCTTCAATGGTGTGATCACCGAAGATGAGATTACTTATTATAAACAACGTTCTAAAGGACTTGGTGCTGTTATTACTGGTGCTGCAAATGTCCAAGATATCGGAAAAGGTTGGCCAGGTGAACTGAGCATCGCTCATGATGAAATGATTCCTCGGTTAAGTGAACTAGCTAAAGCAATCCAAGGAGACGGTGCAAAAGCGATTGTTCAGATTTTCCACGGTGGACGAATGACTAGTCGAGCTACTCTATCCGGAGAACAGCCTGTATCTGCAAGTGCAGTTGCAGCGGAACGACCTGATGCAGAAACACCGCGAGCATTAAGTGAAAATGAAATCAAAGAAACAATCCAAGCATTTGGCGAAGCCACACGCAGAGCGATTGAATCAGGATTTGATGGTATCGAGTTGCATGGAGCAAATACGTATTTGATTCAACAATTTTTCTCTCCACATTCGAATAGACGAGAGGATCAATGGGGCGGTAGCTTAGAAAATCGCTATCGTTTTATTGACGAATTATTAACAACGGTTTTCTCAACGGTTGAAAAATATGCAAAAAAACCATTCATCGTAGGGTATCGTTTCTCACCAGAAGAATATGAAACACCAGGTATTCGTTTTGAAGACACGATCTGGCTTCTTGAACGATTACGTGAGACAAAACTAGATTATCTGCATGTTTCATTAAATGCGTATGATCGAAGAGCCCGTTCTGATAAATACAGCGATCAGTCGATTCTTGAAGCTGTCCACGACACGATCCAAGGAAAGATCCCTTTAATTGGTGTTGGAGGCATCCGTACTCGCAAAGATGTAGAGCAAGTACTGAAATATGCAGAACTTGCAGCAATTGGACAGCAAATGATCGTCGATCCTGACTGGGCAGAGAAGTTATTGGAAAACCGTGAGGATGAATTTGTAACGAAACCTTTTGAAGAAGCATATAAAGAGCTTTATTTGCCAAGTCCATTATATAATTTCTTGAAAGCACGTTATCAATAACTCAATTTTTATAGAAAGAGGATGGAAAAATGAAAGTATTGATCGTATTAACAAATGTAGAAAAGTACGAAAAGATCGAGCGTCCTACAGGTTTGTGGTTAAGTGAACTAACTCATTTTTATGATGTATTAGTAAAAAATGGAATCGATGCAGATTTTGTCAGTCCTAAAGGTGGATATGTACCTTTAGAACCGCAAAGCGTTTTGAATATGGATGAAATCGATTGGGCCTATTATAAAGATGAAGATTTCAGAAATCGGGCCTTGGGAAATACCTTACGTCCTGATGATGTGGATGCAAAAGATTATGCAGCAGTTTATTATGCTGGTGGCCACGGAACAATGTGGGATTTTCCAGAAGCAACAGATCTTGGGAAAGTTGCTTCACAAATCTATCGAAATGAAGGACTGGTCTCAGCTGTTTGTCACGGTGTTGTCGGATTGTTGCCAGTTACAGATGAATCTGGAAAGTCTATTTTAGCTGGACGCACAGTGACTGGATTCAGTAATGAAGAAGAGGAAGCCAATGGTACAACGAATGAAGTACCATTCTTAGCAGAAGATGCTTTGAAAGAAAAAGGAGCTGACTATCAGTCAGGTCCAGCTTTTTCAGAAGTCGTTCAAATCGATGGACGTCTTCTTACAGGGCAAAACCCTCAATCTGCTCATCAATTGGGCGAAGTAGTGGTTGAAGCATTAAAGCATTAAAAATTGTCAACATAAAAATGATAGGTCTATTCTAACTATTACATTACACACGCTAAAACTCGTCTTTTCGTTCTTTTCTGTTTCCTATTTGGACAGAGGTACGCAAAAGGCGAGTTTTTTGCCTTTCTAAGAGTACATTTTTTGAAACATCTCTTCAGAAATGATACTCTTCAATTAGGTCAACTAATTTATTACTGAGAAGCAGACCTAGTCACACGGTAGGATGGAGAGAGTGTGTTCTGCTACGCTGCTATGGATCATAGGAATGAGTAAACATGGTTTAAGAACATTGTGATTTCAGCCCATGTTGGCAGTCGCACACTTAATAAGAAAGAGGAATGTAGATGAACATTGTAATTGTCGGCGGGTCGTTTGCAGGGATTCATGCGGCTATTTATCTTCGCCAATTGATACCAACAAGTGAAATATATTTGATTGAAAAGCAATCGAAGTTAGGGTGGATTCCCAGCGGATTCAATCTGATAGTAAAAGGAAAGGTCACCAGTGAAAAACAACTTTCTTGGATCACCAAAGAAGAGCTGATTGACCGCTATCGTATCCATGTTTACACAGAAAAGACGGTAATAGGATTGGAAGAAAAGAAAGTCATTTTAGCAGGCGGAGACAAACTGGATTTTGACCGTTTGATTTTGGCGACTGGTTCAAATCAAAATTTTCGAAATGTTACTGCAGAAGCAAGATTCATTCACTCAGTTAAAAAGATACAAAACATAGCTTCTCTTCAGCAAAAGATCATGGATGCAAAAAAAATTGCCATCATTGGAGCAGGTCAAGCAGGGATCGAAATAGCTGAAGGGTTAGCATCAGGAAAAACACAAATCCATCTTTATGAAAGTCGAAAGTCGATTCTTTTTCGTTACCTAGACCCTGAAATGACGGAACCGTTAGTAAAGGAAATGAAAAATCAAGGGATATCGCTTTTCTTAGAAGAGCAAGTCGTATCTTTATCCGAAAATGAAACCGCTGTAGTAGAGACGGAAAGAAGAAGGGAAAACTATGATCTTGTTTTGCTGGCTAACCATTCTCGCCCCGACAATCAGATGTGGGAAGAACAATTAACATTGAATGATGATGGAACGATCTGGGTAGATGACTATTTGCAAACGTCTCAAAAAGACGTCTATGCAATTGGCGATGCAATCCAAGTCACTTTTCGCCCAACAAATGAAAAAATGTACGTTTCTCTAGTAAACAACGCTGTCCGTACAGCGCGAAATGTCAGCAAGACAATTAGCGGCTCCGCGACAAAGGATCAGGGAACCTACCGACCAGTCGGCAATCAGTGGTTTGGCTATTTCTTAGGAAGCGTAGGTATGACAGAAGAAGAAAGCATTTTTTATCCCCAAAAAATTGAAACAGGGTACGCGGAATACAAGCTTGCAGCAATAAACCAAAGCAAAGTCAAAATCAAATTCCTATTTGATTCTGAAAAAAAGATTCTTGGAGCACAGCTCCAAAGCAGAAAAGAAATGTTCCATCTTCTTGACCAACTGACAATCGCAGTAGAAGAAGGCTGGACGTTCGAACAGTTAGAAGAACATGAGCTGTTTTTCCAGCCAGAATATCGTGTGCCTGATATGGTGTGGTCAAAGGTGGCGAATACTGCCTATGAAGATTGAAGCATTATTAGAAAGAAAAGAGCAATTACAGATCCTGATTTTGCGAAACCTTGTTCTGCAAGGGGGAACAGCCTCTATCAATGGATTGAGAGAGCATGTCCAACTGTCAAAAACTTCTTTTGATCAATATTTGGAAGATATTGAATTGATTGGCCGGATGATGGGAAAAAAAGTAGAAGTACAGCGAAACGAGTATCAGTCGCTGCTTGTGTTGGACGAAGATGTCAGTTTGGAAAAAATTCTTTTGTTTTTATTACAGGAAAGCTTGAAGTTTAAAATGCTTGTCTATTTATTAGAACACCAGCAAGTATCGATCGTTCGATTAGCGACAGCGTTTAATATCAGTGAGTCTTCTGTTTTTCGAAAAATCAAAGAATTGAACCAGCTCTTAGAGGAATTTGGATTACAAATCAAAAACGGTCAATTATACGGAGAAGAGCTACAGATCCGATATTTTTATTATGAATTATTCCAATATATCCCGGAAGACCAACGACCGTTTTTTTTGCAAAATACACCAGAAAAAAGACCATTCATTCTAGGATTGGGTCGCGTATTAGAAACGACGTTTACGGCATCAGCAGAAGCACAGATTGCTTGCTGGCTCGGGATCACGAAAAAAAGACTATTGAATGAAAAAAGTACGTACGCAACTTTGGAAGAAAAGAAATTACTCTATCAGTCGGATCGGCTTTATCAAGCAATCGATCCAATCATCGTGATGCATCTTAGTCGAACAGCAGCAGAACTGAATGTATACGAAACAATGATGTTTTACAGCTTTTTTGTTTCTTTTTCGATAGTAGACGAAGAAATATTTTATCAATATGATTTGACACGGAGCAAAAAGTTACCCACAGCTGTTTTGGATACTTATATTCGGGAAACGATGCTATGGCATTATCGTCCTCGTCGTTTGAAAATCAAAGAGGAAAAAGCAGTAGGCTACCAAATTTCACAAATCAACAATGAATGGTTTTTCTTTGTTGGAAAGATCGAAGTCTACGAGCGTGATCGGCTTTTGGAGCAGCAGCAAAAAATGCTTGGGCATTCCTTAACACAGTTATTGGAGAAACTGCAGGAAACAGCGATGCAGCAATTGCCAAGGAAAAGCGCCGAAGACAGTGCACTTAGTTATCTGATGATCCAGTATGCCAATGTTCTTTTGATGATCGATTTTTATATTGCGAAACCAGTAGTGATAGGGATCGATTTAGAAAGTTTGCCTATTTATCGTATTGCTTTCCAACAGTATCTGATCAGAGAACTGAGAGGAGTCAGCGGTATTGAGATTGAAAGTTATGAAGAAGGAAAAAACTATGATTTGGTCATAACGTTTTGTCAGAGAAACAAGCAACAGAGTGAATATTATCTATCAGAATTTGCGTCGCCTTATGACATTATCCGATTGAAAAGAAGAATAGAAATGTTGAAAAAAGAAAAGAATTAATCAAAAACTAGCATCATAATGAAAAACTGTCAAAAAAAAGAAAAAACGAATAAAATTTTGACAGTTTCTTTTTTTAAATGAGTAGTATGATAAAAGTAGTTAAAGAAAGCGTTTGCAGATAATGGAGGGAATCACAATGACAGAACCAACGTATATCATGGCGATTGACCAAGGTACAACTAGCTCACGAGCAATTATCTTTGACAAGAAAGGAAGACATATCGGCAGTTCTCAAAAAGAGTTCACGCAATATTTCCCGCAAGAAAGCTGGGTTGAACATGATGCAAATGAAATCTGGAATTCTGTACAGTCAGTTATTGCCGGAGCTTTCATCGAATCAGGGATCAAACCAAACCAGATTGCTGGGATTGGCATAACGAACCAGCGTGAAACAACAGTAATCTGGGAAAAAGATACAGGACGTCCAATCTATCATGCAGTTGTTTGGCAATCCAGACAATCAGCTGGAATTGCAGATAACTTAAAAAATGAAGGATATCAAGAATTTTTCCACGAAAAAACAGGACTAGTGATCGATGCCTATTTCTCAGCAACGAAGATTCGCTGGATTCTTGATCATGTAGAAGGTGCGCAAGAACGCGCTGAAAAAGGCGAGTTAATGTTTGGAACGATTGATTCGTGGTTAGTATGGAAACTGACCGATGGACAAGCACATGTTACTGATTACTCGAATGCCAGTCGGACGATGTTGTTCAATATCCATCAGCTAGATTGGGATCAGGAAATTTTGGATTTATTGAATATTCCTCGAGTGATGTTACCAAAAGTTACTTCTAACTCAGAAGTTTATGGTTATACGCAAGGTTATCATTTTTATGGAAGCGAAGCACCAATTTCAGGGATGGCAGGAGACCAGCAAGCTGCATTATTCGGACAAATGGCATTCGAACCAGGGATGGTCAAGAATACTTATGGTACAGGTTCATTTATTGTCATGAATACCGGTGAAAAACCGCAATTATCCAAAAATAATTTATTGACGACAATTGGTTACGGCATAAATGGAAAGGTGTACTATGCTTTAGAAGGAAGTATTTTTGTGGCTGGTTCTTCGATTCAATGGCTGAGAGATGGACTTCAAATGTTGCAAAAAGCTAGTGATTCGGAAGACGCGGCAAAACGCTCCACAAACGAAGATGAGGTCTATGTTGTTCCTGCATTTGTTGGACTGGGGGCTCCTTATTGGGATCAGTCAGCGCGAGGGGCTATGTTTGGTTTGACACGTGGAACGACAAAAGAGGATATCATTAAAGCTACTTTGCAGTCGATTGCCTATCAAGTGAGAGATATCATCGATACGATGCAAGATGACACTGGAATCAATATTCCTGTATTGAAAGTGGATGGCGGTGCAGCAAATAATGAATATCTGATGCAATTCCAAACAGATATCTTGAATGTACCGATCCAACGAGCAGAAAATTTGGAAACAACAGCACTAGGGGCAGCATTTTTAGCAGGATTAGCTGTCGGTTATTGGAAAGATACAGATGAGATCCGCGAATTTTATGAAGCTGGTAAGTTATTTGAAGTTCAAATGGAGGAAGAGCGCCGAGAAAAACTTTACAATGGCTGGAAAAAAGCAGTAAAAGCTACCCAAGCATTTGAATAAGGAGGAAATCCATATGTTTTCAAACAAGACAAGACAAGATAGCATTCAAAAAATGAAGCAAGAAGAATTGGATCTGTTGATCATCGGTGGCGGAATCACTGGTGCCGGTGTGGCAGTCCAAGCAGCAGCATCAGGAATCAAAACAGGATTGATCGAAATGCAAGATTTTGCAGAAGGGACGTCCTCTCGCTCGACCAAACTTGTGCATGGCGGTATTCGTTATCTGAAAACATTTGATGTGGAAGTAGTAGCTGACACAGTTGGTGAACGTGCAGTCGTACAAGGTATTGCCCCACACATCCCAAAACCAGATCCAATGCTTTTACCAATCTATGAAGATGAAGGAGCAACAACCTTCAATATGTTCTCCGTCAAAGTAGCAATGGACCTTTACGACAAACTGGCAAATGTGACAGGAACTAAATATGAGAACTATACCCTGACACCAGAAGAAGTATTGGAAAGAGAACCATTTTTGAAAAAAGAAGGACTAAAAGGTGCAGGTGTTTACCTTGATTTCCGCAACAATGATGCCCGTTTAGTGATCGATAATATCAAAAAAGCTGCAGAAGATGGGGCTTATCTAGTAAGTAAAATGAAAGCGGTTGGCTTCTTATATGAGGGCGATCAAATCGTTGGCGTCAAAGCTCGTGATCTGCTGACAGATGAAGTGATCGAGATCAAAGCAAAATTAGTGATCAATACGAGTGGTCCTTGGGTAGATAAAGTACGGAACTTGAATTTTACGCGTCCAGTCTCTCCTAAAATGCGTCCAACCAAAGGGATCCATTTAGTCGTAGATGCGAAAAAACTGCCTGTACCACAACCCACATACTTCGATACAGGAAAACAAGATGGGCGGATGGTCTTTGCTATCCCAAGAGAAAACAAGACTTACTTTGGCACAACAGATACGGATTACCAAGGAGACTTTACGGATCCGAAAGTCACACAAGAAGATGTGGATTATCTATTGGACGTAATCAACCATCGCTATCCAGAAGCAAATATCACATTGGCAGATATCGAAGCAAGCTGGGCAGGACTTCGTCCACTATTGATTGGTAATTCTGGTTCTGATTATAATGGTGGAGATAATGGATCGATTTCAGATAAGAGCTTCAATAAAGTAGTTGATACAGTGAGTGAATATAAGGAAAATAAAGTTTCACGTGCTGAAGTAGAAGATGTGTTGAACCATTTGGAAAACAGCCGTGATGAAAAAGCACCTTCTACGATTTCCAGAGGTAGTTCTTTAGAAAGAGAACCAGATGGATTGCTGACTTTATCAGGTGGGAAAATCACCGATTACCGTAAGATGGCAGAAGGAGCTTTACGATTGATTCGTCAGCTGTTAAAAGAAGAATACGGAATAGAGACGAAAGAAATCGACTCTAAAAAATATCAGATTTCAGGTGGAAATTTCGATCCAACGAAATTAGAAGAAACAGTGAAGGAATTAGCAAAAGAAGGAGTAGCAGCCGGTTTAGAGGAAGAAGATGCTACTTATATCGCTGATTTTTACGGGACTAATGCTCGACGTATCTTTGAATTAGCAAAAGAAATGGCACCTTATCCTGGTTTGAGTCTCGCTGAGTCAGCTCGGTTACGTTATGGCTTAGAAGAAGAAATGGTTTTGGCTCCAGGTGATTATCTCATTCGTCGGACGAATCATCTGTTGTTTGAACGAGATCAGCTGGATGAGATCAAGCAACCTGTGATCGATGCAATTGCTGGGTATTTTGGGTGGACAGAAGAAGAGAAAGCGCAACAGACTAAACGTTTAGAAGCATTGATCGCAGAATCAGATCTGCGGGAACTAAAGGGGGAGAAATAAATGAACAGTGATATGACTCAAATCATGGGGGAGTTTATTGGGACATTGATCCTAGTCTTGCTTGGAGATGGTGTGTGTGCAGCTGTGAATCTAAACAAAAGTAAAGCACAAGCTTCTGGATGGATTGTCATCGCATTTGGTTGGGGACTTGCTGTAACAATGGCTGTCTATATTTCTGGATTCATGGGCCCAGCTCATTTGAATCCTGCAGTCTCTCTAGCTATGGCGATGACAGGGGCAATTAGTTGGAATCTTGTCGTTCCTTTCATCATTGCGCAAGTTTTAGGAGCTTTTGCAGGGGCCATTCTTGTTTGGCTTTCTTATTTGCCACATTGGAATGCAACGAAAGATGAAAGTGCGATTTTAGGTACGTTTGCAACAGGTCCTGCTATACGGAATTATCCAGCAAATGTAATCACAGAATTAATTGGTACATTTGTATTAGTTCTTGGGTTGCTAGCTTTTGGACAAAACGAATTTGCACCTGGAACGAACGTATTCGCTGTAGGTGGATTGATCTTAGCTATCGGTCTTTCATTAGGAGGACCAACAGGATACGCAATCAACCCTGCTCGGGACTTTGGTCCTCGATTAGCACATGCGGTATTGCCAATAGCTAATAAAGGAACTTCAGATTGGGCATATTCATGGGTACCAATTGCAGGCCCAATGATTGGAGCAATTATCGCGGTAGGTATCTATTCGTTAATGGTGTAAGTCTATAAAACATACTAAGGTTTGACAATCAAAAGGCGTCTTGCTATAGTTAAGTGGAAAATAAATAAGACCTAGAAGAATGGGGAATGTTTTGTGAGTGTAGCTGGTATCTAATCAGTAAGTCGAATAGCCAATAAACAAGGTTTATTTGGTGTGCTTATGAAACGGTACCTGTCAGGAAAACAATATCTTTGTATTCTAATGAGGATAGGACATGACTTTTTTAAGCTGTGTTCTATCCTTTTATTTATCTCTAGGCCCTTATTTATTTTGGGACAGGTATCTCTTCAAGAAAAGGAGAGAGTATGAACAACGAAATGATTAGTCAATTACAATTTGATCGGATCAAAAAGGAAATCCAAGCAAGAGCAATCGGAAACTATAGCAAAAAACGAATCAGCAATATGACGGCCTCGACAAACCTACAAACCGTCTTAGATCGTCAAGAAGAAACAAGTGAAGCACGCTTGATCTTAGAAAGTAGTCAGCATGTTCCATTTATGGGATTGCCGAGGATCGATACACTGACAGAACAAGTCAAAAAAGGGTTGGTTCTGTCGCCCGCTGATTTGATCGAATATGCGGATTTTCTAAGAAGCAGTCGGATGATCACAAAGTTTTTTGATAAGAATCAATACCAGGCACCTTTGTTGTTTGCTTATAGCAAGCATCTTCCTGATTTGATAAATGTAGAAGAGTTGATTGACCAAAAAATAAAAAATAATAAAGTCAGTGACGATGCTTCACGTAATCTGCGTAAAGTACGCAAACAATTACAAATAATCGAAAAAGAAATCCAGTCAAAATTGCTGAAATTCTTACGTCATCCGAAAAACAAAGAAATGATCCAAGAAGCAATGATCGTTCAAAAAGGTGAATATTATACGATTCCTATCAAAGTCAGCTATAAAAATAAAGTAGATGGGACAATCATCGATGAATCGAACAAAGGAACGACGGTTTTTATTGAACCGACTGTGGTTTCTAAACTGAATGAACACTATCAATTGTTAAAAGCTGAAGAAATCAGTGAAGAATATCAAGTTCTGGCTGCATTGACTGGTGCTATTGCAGAAAATGAAGAAGCAATCGATTTATTGATCGAAACGATGACGGTATTAGATATCATTTTTGCTCGGGCAAAACTCAGTCGAGAAATCAATGGGATCACGCCTAAAATCAATAAATCAGAACATATCGTCATCAAACAAGGCAGACATCCATTTTTACCTGATCATGCGGTACCATTGGATATTGAAATCGGTAAAGACTATCGAGGCTTGATTATCACTGGAGCAAATGCCGGCGGTAAAACAGTCGTGTTGAAGACGGTCGGTTTATTGACTTTGATGGCGATGTTCGGCATGCAAGTTCCGGCAAAAGAAGGGACAGAGCTTGCTGTCTTTGATGAGGTTTTCGTCGATGTCGGTGACCACCAAAATTTAGAAAATGCGTTGAGCACATTTTCTGGTCATATGCAAAACATCGCTGCTATTTTGAAAAAGATAAAAAGGAATACATTGGTACTTCTGGATGAGATTGGCAGTGGAACAGAGCCAAATGAAGGGGCTGCATTAGCGATTGCAATCATGGAATCTATGTATGAGCAGGGGGCATTGATCATTGCCACGACCCATTATGGAGAAATTAAGAAATTTGCCAGGGATCATGAAGATTTTGTGCCGGCTGCTATGGCTTTCGATCGGGAAGCACTTCGTCCTAAATATCAATTGCGTGTTGGAGAAACAGGAGAAAGCCAAGCTTTATGGATTGCACATAAAATGGCTATGTCTATGAAATTGATCCAGCAAGCAGAGCGTTACCTGGAGGAAAAAGCCTACCGGACACAGAAAAAAGAATTTCCTCCTAAGACAGCAGTTATAACTAGGAAGGACAATAAAAAAGAACGCCAGCTCTTTGCAAAAGGCGATCGAATATTTGTGAATGAATACCAAAAAGAAGCATTAGTTTATGAGGATATAGGTGAAGATACGATTGCCGTATATTTAGAAAAAGAAATGATCCGTGTGCCTCGTCAGCGTGTTCGTCTGGTGCGTTCAGCAGAAAATCTGTACCCGACAGGTTACGATTTAGACAGTCTGTTTATCGATTTTAAAACACGGAAACAGCAGCGTGACCTAGAGCGAGGATCAAAAAAAGCCCATAAAGCGTTAGTAAAAGAAATGCGTAAACGACAGGAAGAAAGAAGAGCAAAAGATGAAAAAAGCAAGTGATTATTTCAGACCAACTCATATGATCAGTGATTGCAAAAAAATAACAGCAGTAAAATCATTGGTTTTATTCTCTATGTAAGCTAAAATAAAAAAGAGTGCTGAGGAGGTGGGTCGGTCAAATGAAAATAAGCACAAACTGGCGTAAAGAAATCCAAACGATTCCGAATCTTTTATCGATATTCCGTATTCTCTTGCTGCCGATTTATCTTTATTTTGTGCTGAGACAGTCGTTTTATGTAGCAGGCACGATAATTGTTGTCTCAGGATTGTCTGATTATTTAGATGGGGTCATTGCTCGGAGATATAATCAGGTAACAGACTTAGGGAAGGTACTTGATCCGTTTGCAGATAAATTGACACAACTTTTCCTGATTTTGTCTATGGCATGGTATCGACCGTGGCTTTGGCTATTGTTTGGTCTATTCTTGATAAAAGAAGGCTTTATGTTTGTAGCTGGATTAATCGGGCTATCTAAAAATATCAAATTAAGTGGTGCGAAGTGGTATGGCAAAGTAGCGACTGCTGTCATCTATGTTGGCATGATCCTTTTGTTGCTTTTCCCAGAATTACCAACGCTGTGGGTGAGAGTCATTTTTGCCGTCATCACTTACGGTCTTTTACAATCTTTTATCTTGTATGCTGTCAAGTACCGAAAGATGTTTCAAAGAAAATAAAGAAGGGGTGTGACCTATGTCGCACTCCTTTTTTTGATAAATAGACTTCCAATAGCTACTTCTCGATAATAAGCCAACCAAACCAAAAACATGAAAAGTTGTTTTTAATATTATTTCTTGTAACTCGGAGTTAAATGGTAGGATCACAACCTCTACTGACTAGGGCTTGATATAAGCATAACCTTGGGATTGCAGTTCAACTAAATCAAGTACACCTGCTGGTACAACGATTACTTGTTCAGGTAAAGAACTTTCTGAAACAAGATTAGCACGCATAGCATTCGCACAAGCGTGAAAAACGACTTCTTTCAAATTTAAGAATTCTGCATTGGCAGAGTCTAGATAACCGGTAATCGCGATGCCGTTGACGGAAACGACGATCGTCGTTTCAGGAGAAGCTTTTATCAGGTTTTTTACGTTTTTCCCTGTTTCTGACCATTTTTCTAATTCATCAATATGGAAAACGACTTTCATTGAAATCATTCCTTTACTTTTTAATAATCATCTTGATTGCTTGCTCTAATTTAGCTGCTTGTTCTTCTGGATTACTATCAGGATTTTCAAAGCAATTTTTCAGATTATCTGCAACGATCATTCCCATTACGCGATCAATGCTAGAACGAACAGCGCTTAATTGAGTGATGACATCCATACATTCTTTTTCATCTTCGATCATTTTTTGGATACCACGAATTTGTCCCTCTGTACGTTTCAAACGGTTCAGGATATTTTTATTCTCAATCTCCATAGCACATTCTCCTCCATTTTTATAACTCGATAATACCCCTAATCGGTATTTTATGCAAATATAAAAAGCAGTAAAAAAATGAAGAGTCATTCTGGTTGACAGAATAAGAAAGCTCTTGTTTAATATACCCCATAAGGTATTTATAAAATATAAATGAGGTGCAGAAAATGAGTTTGTTATTTCAACCCATAAAATCGATAACAGTCCCAGAATTAAAGGAAAAGCTTTTAGAAAAGCCAGTATTACTTGATGTTAGAACACCTGTAGAATACCGGGGTGGGCATATAAAAGGAGCTAAAAATATTCCATTACAAGGCATAAACAGATATGATGGAGACAAAGAAAAGACCGTTTATGTGATTTGTCAATCAGGGATGAGGAGTAAACAAGCAGCAAAAGAATTAAAGAAATCTGGTTATGATGTGGTGAATGTACGTGGCGGTATGAATCAATGGTTTGATCGAACAGTAGGAGGGAAATAAGATGAAAATCGTTATTGTCGGAGGTGTAGCGGGTGGGATGTCTGCTGCTACACGGCTTCGCCGTTTAATGGAAGATGCAGAAATCATTGTTTTTGAAAAAGGACCGTATGTTTCTTTTGCAAATTGCGGCTTGCCTTATTATCTTTCGGGTGAAATCAGTGACCGGGAAAATCTTCTGGTCCAAACGCCAGAATCATTAGCTGCTCGTTTTTGTTTAGATGTGCGTCCAAACCATGAAGTGACAGCTATCTTTCCTGAAAACAAAACAGTAGAAGTCGTACATGGAGGTCAAAAACACCTGGAACAGTACGATGTATTGGTTTTATCTCCTGGCGCAAAACCAGTTGTTCCGTCAATTCCAGGGATAACAGAAGCCGACAATGTTTTTTCTATTAGAAATGTACCAGACATCGATAAAGTGATGCATGCGTTAGAAAAACAGCCAAACCGTGCCGTGATCGTTGGTGCAGGATTCATCGGATTGGAAATGGCAGAAAACCTAAAAAAAAGAGGTTTAGAAGTCATGGTGATCGAACAAGCGCCGCATATTCTTCCGACACTGGATGAAGAAATGGCAGCTTTTATAGAAAAAGAATTGTCTCATCAAGGAGTAGAAGTGATTACTTCTCATGCTGTCGCTAGATTTGAAGACCACGGGAAACGATTGCGACTGGATGACGGGCGTACCATCCCTGCTGATTTAGTTATTTTATCCATTGGTGTTCGTCCTGATAACCAGTTAGCAGTGACCGCTGGAATCGAATTAGGTATACGCGGGGGTATCCTAGTAGACGAACGATATCAAACGAATATTCCTGATATTTATGCGGTGGGGGATGCTATCGTTGTAAAACAGCTAATCACTGGAAAAGATGCACTTATTTCTCTTGCTTCACCAGCCAATCGTCAAGGTAGACAAGTTGCAGACACGATTTCCGGAATTTCTCGAAGAAATCAAGGCAGTATTGGAACAGCAATTATACGAACATTTGGAATGACCGCCGCATCCACCGGATTAAGTGAAAGAACAGCCAAAGAAAACGAGCTGTCTTTTGAAGTCGTTCATGTGTCAGGAAAAGATCATGCAAGCTATTATCCAGAAGCAACAGATATTTTACTGAAGTTGATCTTCCATCCAGAGACTGGCGAGATTTATGGTGCACAAGGTGTTGGGGCAAAAGGTGTGGATAAACGGATCGATATTTTAGCAACAGCAATCAAAGGGCATTTGACGATCTTCGATTTGCCGGAGTTAGAATTGACGTATGCACCGCCATTTGGCTCAGCCAAAGATCCAGTAAACATGCTAGGATATGCAGCAATGAACATTGCAGAAGGGCTTAGTGAAACCGTACAATGGCATGAATTGCCAACAGAATTAGCCAAAGGAAAAATTTTATTAGATGTGCGAACAGCAGAAGAATTGGAAAAAGGCAAATTCAAGGAAGCCAAACATATCCCTTTGAATGAACTTCGGGACCGATTAAATGAATTAGACAGTCAACAAGAATATATCGTCAGCTGTCATAGCGGCTTACGTAGCTATCTAGCAGAAAGAATCTTGAAGCAGTCTGGCTACCACGTAAAAAACCTTGATGGAGCATTTTCTTTATATCAAACTGTCCGACCTGAAGAACTGATATATCCTAACAAATGATACTCGTTAAAAAGCTTGCATTCGACTCTTAAAAGAGGTAAACTAATCGGTTCCACCACTTTAAAAAAAGAGGAGAATGTGTATGGTCAACACACAAAAGCAGTTAGAAGAAGCATATCTGAAGAATGTGTATCAAAAGCTAATCGATAAAAGAAACGAACTGCGTGAATCGATGGATACGGCAAAAATAGAAGGAAACCAGTCGCTGAAAGAAATGGCTGGCGAGCTTCGATTGAATTTTGACAGTTACTTAGATAACCTGGATACTTTTTCGATGATTGAAATGAAAAATAGAGAAATCGATCAGATGAATATCAAACAGAAAAACGCAGAAAATCAGCTGGCAAAGATCGAACGTTTATTGAAAAGTCCCTATTTTGGAAAAGTCATTGTAGACTTTCTGGATAATGAGCCAAAAGAATCCTTTTATATCGGTACAGCAAATTTCACAGATGATGTAGATGAAAATCTTGTTTATGATTGGCGTTCACCAATTGCCGAACTTTTTTACAATAACGTGATTGGTCCGTCTTCTTATACGGTTCGTCAAAATAAAATCGATACGGTTATCAAAGAAAGACGACAATTTATTTTGGAAAGAGATCGTTTGGTCAAGTTTTTTGATATGTCTGTAGCTATCCAAGACGATGTGTTATTAGAAGTGTTAGGTCAAGATGAAACCAATGAAATGAAGGCTATCACTGCTACGATCCAATCGGAACAAAACACAATCATTCGGGATGTGAAAAGTCAAAATATCTTGGTAAATGGCGTAGCAGGAAGTGGTAAAACCTCTGCTATCATGCAGCGTATTGCGTATCTGCTCTATTTATATCGAGATACGATGACATCTGATGACTTGCTGATTCTATCGCCTAATCATCGGTTCATCGACTATATCTCGAATGTCCTACCATCATTAGGCGAAAGAAATCCACTGAATCTAACCATCTTGCAGCTGGTTTCACAGCTTTCAGCAGAGGAAATAGAAGGTGAAGAAGCTTATTTCAAACGTATCACGAAAGAAAATGTATCAGAGCAAGCAGAACATTTGCGTAGTAAAGAGTATATCGATGATCTAAAACGATCAGATCCTTTGTTTCTAGATCATCCTGATTTTATCCGTGGACTTACTAAAAATGGAAAAACAGTTCTTTCTAAAAAAACGATCGAAAAAATATATGAGAAAGTTCCTGCTCATCCTAAATTGATCGATAGGTTTCAAGCAACGAAAAAGGCACTGATGAGCGAATGGAAGAACCATCTTTTGAAACAAGCAAAAAGTCCTGCAGTGCAGAATCAGGTACTCTCGTTGACAGAAGATAGGCAGTTGAAATTATTCGGTGAATTGATTTCTGATGATCCGGAACAAAGTATCGCAACTTATGCAAGGAAACTTTTACAAAAAAACTATCGAAAAATAACCAGACAAATCGAAGAAATGGCGTGGGTGGATGAGCATCGATTGTTTGAAAGAATTTATGAAAAACGATATGGCTCAGCTTATGTTTGGCAACACACACGTACTGTTGATGAAGCAGTCATTTTATTAGCTATTCATCATTTGCTTGTTGAAAAGGTAAATGTACCAGTGTTTCGCTATTTATTGATTGATGAAGTACAAGATTATACCCTGGCACAATTAGGTCTATTGATTGAATTATTTCCAAAAACTCACTTTACTTTAGTAGGTGACGAGAATCAAGCAATCTTTAATTCTTCCACTACTTTTGCTGATATTATGCGTTGTTTCGATGACTTCCATCTGCCGATCCATCGATATGATCTTAGAAATAGTTACCGTTCTAGCGGAGCAATCACAGAGCTTTTCAAAACCTATGCTGTGGATCAAGAGAAGATCGACATCGTATCGATCCGACCGCAAGGAAAAGAACCCGAATACCGCTCTTTTCAATCCTCTGAAGAATTGTTGGAAATACTAGCTGAGATTTTGGCTTCTCTAAAAGGAGAAAAAGCGGCAATTATCACCCAAACAGAAGAGAAGACCCAAACGCTACAAGAATCGATTAAAAAAAGTTCATATGGATTAGAAAACTGCCAGATCATTCCTTTGAGTCTAGCAAAAGGACTAGAATTTGATCATGTAATCTTGTATCCATTTGAAAACAATAGAGATGAGCAAAGAAGACGCAGACAAATGTACACGGCGATATCTAGAGGAATGAAAAGCATTGTCGTATTGGAAAGAGAAACATAATTAAGAGATAAAAAAATAAAAAGAACAACTGATAAAAAGAACAAAATATTTTTCATTTGCCGATGAGAAATGTTTTGTTCTTTTTCTTAGGAAAAATTTAGGAACACTTTATGTGAAAAGAAATGAAAAGTATGGTAAACTCCTACGTCGTAACAAAAAATGTGAGGTGAGGATATGAAAAAAGTAACAAGAGAAGAAGTTGCATCGATTTTGGTGAAAGATAAGTATTTTTCGAAAGGTAATTATTGGTTGAAAATTTGGCAAACGCTAGTGGCTCTTTTCGGTTGGATGATCGTTGTTCTTCCTTTTATATGGGTGTTTTTTCCATTGACGAGACCAGAAAGAGCCAAAGATTTTTACTTGTACGCTTTTTTATTGGAAAAGAAAATGCTGTATTTCTTCATCGGCTTTTTTGCATTGATCTTTTTCAGCTTCCTGATTATCTCATTTGTGTTGACTAGATGGAACAATCGAAATTTGTATAGAAAAGTAAATAAGTCTTTTGAATATGAAGATGAAGAATTGAAAAAAAGACAAGAATTACTTGAAGAAATGTATACGGAACGTTTTGGAACAAAGGAAGAGAGAGAAACGGTCCGTTTTTATTCTGTCTCCGAAGAGAAAAATCTAGATACGACACTCATTGCAGATTTGTATAAAGAAAATGGGATGGAACTGAAATGACCTCAATCACTCATACAGGTAATCAATTCCTAGATACTTGTTTGTCTATCATGTATTTTTTTCTCGTTTCTTACCCGATTTTAGGCGGATTTGCATGGTTTATTGGTGTCTGGTGTTATGTTTTTTTATACAAACATAAACAAAAAGAATGGGTAGATGTTCCATCAGGTGTCGAACCGTTCATTACGATCATGGTACCAGCCCATAATGAAGAGATTGTGATCGAAGATACGATCGAGTATTTGATGACGAAATTGAATTATCACAACTATGAAGTATTAGTGACAGATGATGGTTCAACGGACCAAACACCAGAAATATTAGCCAGACTGATGAAAAAATACGCTAATCTTCGTGTGGTTCGGATCGAAAAAAATAAAGGAAAAGCCCATGCGTTTAATATCGGACTTGCCTTTGCAAAAGGGAAATTGATTTTAAGCAATGATGCAGATACGGTACCGGAGCCAGATGCACTGAACAGGTATGTGAATTATTTTATTCGCCCTGGTGCAAGACATATTGCTGCGGTCACTGCAAATATGGATGTCCAAAATCGTACAAAGTTGATTGCAAAATCGCAAACGGTTGAATTCTCAAGTATCGTTGGTATTATCAAACGAACACAGTCAGCTGTTTTCGGTGGCCTTTATGCGTACAGTGGGGCAAATACGATGTATCGAAAAGAAGCCTTGATCGATGTGGGCGGATTCAGACAAGATCGAGCGACAGAAGACATCAGTATTGCTTGGGATCATCAGTTGAATGATTGGGTATCTGTTTTTGCTCCTGGGATCATCTTTTTCATGGAAGTACCTGTGACGTTGAAGATGCTATATCGACAAAGAAAACGTTGGGCAAAAGGTGGAACAGAAGTCTGGCTGACGAATTTCAAAAAAGCGATGCTCCATCCTTTTGAACATATCGGAAGAACGATCATCTTCATTGATCAAACATTGAGTATTGTCTGGTCAATATTCTTTTGTATTTCCGTGATTCTTTTTATTGGATTGATTGGGCATTATGTGTACCAAGGAAACTATGAACAGATCTATGTCACTTTTACATTCAGTTTTGTGTTCATCTGCTTTGAAATGGTCGCAGGATTTTTCCAGTTGTTAGCTTCGCTGATTGTAGATGATCGACGAAGAAAATTGAAATACCTTCTTTTCGCACCCCTATATATGCTTTTGTTCTGGATAGTGAACGCGATAACGATCGTGACGACTTTCATTCCAGCGGTCAAAACGATTTTAGGTTATGGAAGCGGGACATGGAAAAGTCCGGAACGTACAAAAAAATAAAAGATGCACCGTTTTTTAGACAAACAGCCTATTGTGTTTATGGTTCTTCCAGACATTTTTGCTTATAATAAGAAATTAGTTAAAAAGTAGTAAGGATGGGAAAGTGATGAAAAAAAGAATGAAGCCGTTGATCTGGCCGATTGCTGTTTTCGGTATTTTCTTCTTCGGACAAACAGCTTTTGCAGAAACTTCTGAACCTGCTCAAACAGAGCCTTCAACAACTATAAGCTCTTCTGATGGTGAAAAAGGAACCTCAGAAACAGAAATGACTTCCAATGTACCGACAGATAACTCAGGAGAAACGATTTCGTCTTCAGAAGATACATCAACGAATAGTTCTACCTCTTCTGACCAAATCGATCATTTGCAAGACTTGGAAAATAAAAGAAAAGAACTCGAAGAAGCATTAGAAGCTGCAAAAAAAAAATTGAAAGAAGACCAAGCAGCAATCGATCAAGATTTAGCTGATCTTAAAAATAAAGCGGGAAATGACCGTGCACAACTTGAGAAAAAGCTTGCTGAAGCGAAAGCAAAAGCGGAAGCTGTCCAAACAGATCTTGACGGGAAGATCCAACAAGCAAAAGAATTCAATCAACAATTAGATCAGGTTGCTCAAACAGCTTCTGGAAAGCTAAGTCAAACTCAAGCGGATATCACAGCGGCCAGTCAAGCGATCCATGGAAAGATCAGCGAAGCGCAAACAGTTGCTAATGATTTTGAAGCAAAAAAAGCAGACTTAGCAGCTAGTTTCCAACGAATAAAAGATATTTTGCATTCGGCAGGAGAAAAATCAGTGGCCTCTGGAACCACGACAGAAACAGTTCATCAAACGACAGAGCCATCCGAATCAACAAGTCAGACTTTACCAAAAACAAATGAAAAAACAGCTTCTGTCAATTATTCCTTCGTAGGCACAGGTGTGCTAGTTGCAGCAGTTTACGGAATCATTCGCAAAAAGAAATAAAAAAGAGAGAATGGGAAGGTAGTGAACCTCGAAGTTAGACTGAAAAATCTAACTCTTGGGTCCCACTACATGTCCCATCTCTTTTTATTTATTAAGACAGCTATTCCTACTTATCTTGTGGAGACAGCTGTTCCACTACATGTGACCATCAGCATACCATTGTCGCTACCTAATACTTCGTAGTCCATTTTTACGCCAACGATTGCATCAGCTCCTAATGCTTTTGCACGTTCGGCCATTTCCGCAAGTGCTTCTTCTCTTGCGCCCATTAGTTCATTTTCATAACTTTTTGAACGACCGCCAAAGACGTTTCGCAAACCAGCCCCAAAATCTTTCAATACATTGATCCCAGTAATAACTTCACCAAAAACGATTCCTTTATAAGCTACTACGGTTTTTCCTTCCACACTATTCGTGGTTGTTGTAATCATTCAATCACTCCTCTCTTTAACGAAAGTATAACAAAGTTCAAGATGCGCAACACATATTTTCCCAAAATTAGGAATTTATTATATACTTGAATTGTTCATTAATGAAAGCGAAACCAATCGTTAGCAACTATGTAAAAGAAAGGAAGATTCTTGTGAAAAAGAGTATTTTGCTTATTTCTCATAGTCAAAAAGTAACAGATGGTATTAAAGAAATGATTGAGCAGATGCAAAAATCCCAAGAGGTGCAGATCTTTTCTCTCGGCGGAATAAATGGCGAGATCGGATCAGACCCGATGAAAATCGTAGAAGCTGTCAATGAATCAAGTGATGCAGCTAGTTATTTTGTTTTTGCGGATATCGGCAGCGCGCTATTGAATTCGGAACTGGCAAAAGACATGTTGGAAGAAGAACAGCAGCAACGTTATCATCTGGTGGATGCGCCTTTAGTGGAAGGAGCTTTTGCAGCAGCCATCACTGCCGGTATAACGGATGATACTCAGCAAATCTTAACAGAAGCACAAAATGCCGGAAAGAAAGGATGGGAATAAATTGAAAAAAATCATGAATGATCCAAGCAATATTGTCGAAGAAATGCTGGAAGGATTAGTAAAAAGCTATCCAGAACTTGTTCATCGTGTAGAATCTTCCCGTGTTGTAGCCAAGAATCAGAAATCGGAACAAGTTGGTTTGGTTTCTGGTGGAGGAAGCGGACATGAACCATCCCATGCCGGGTTTGTAGGGGAAGGAATGTTAAGTGCAGCGGTGCTCGGTGATGTATTTACTTCTCCAACTCCAGATCAGATTCAAACGGCTATCAAGGAAGCGGATAGTGGCAAAGGAGTTTTACTAATCGTTAAGAATTATACAGGGGATGCATTGAACTTCGATATGGCAAAGGAACTAGCTGCTATGGACGATATTGAAGTAGAAAGTGTAATCGTAGATGATGATATCGCCGTTGAAAATAGTACGTATACTGCTGGAAAACGCGGAGTCGCAGGTACTGTCCTTGTACACAAAATCGTGGGCGATGCAGCAAGAAACGGTGCTTCCCTAGCAGAGTTGAAAGAATTGGGAGAAAAGGTCGTACAGGCAACTAAAACAATCGGTGTAGCGCTTCGAGCAGCAACTGTACCAGAAGTAGGGAAACCAGGATTCGAACTAGGAGAAGATGAAATCGAGTACGGTGTTGGTATCCACGGTGAGCCAGGCTATCGTCGAGAAAAGATGCAGCCTTCTAAAGTACTGGCAAAGGAACTTGTTACTAAGATTTTAGATGATTACTCGAATTTGCCAAAAGAAGCAGGTGTATTCGTCAACGGAATGGGCGGGACGCCTTTGATGGAACAGTTCGTATTCATGAATGATGTTTTAGCTCTGCTGGAAGAAAGAGGCGTCAATGTAGTTTTCCGAAAAGTCGGTAATTTTATGACCTCACTAGATATGCAAGGCCTTTCTCTTACGCTGATCGACTTGACGGAGACACAATGGAAAGATTCTTTAGAAAGCAATGTACAGACGATTTCATGGTAAGACAATCTCAAGATAAAAGGGTGATAATATGAAACTAACCGTTCAAGAAATCCAAGAATGGCTCTCACAATTTGCAGAGGCAATCAATCAGAACAAACAATATCTCAGTGATCTAGATACCCCGATTGGCGATGGAGACCACGGAAATAATATGGGAAGAGGGGTTTCAGCTTATGAAGAAGCTTTTCAAACCGATCATCCTGGAACAATTAGTGATACATTCAAAGTATTCTCTATGGCGATGATATCGAAAGTCGGTGGGGCTTCTGGTCCGTTATACGGATCTGCATTCATGAACATGATGAAAGCGACAAAAGGGGTCGATTCTATTGATTCTCAAGAAAAATTAGGAGAAGTGATCGAGCAGGGAACAGCGGGTATTCAAAGCCGAGGAAAGGCAGAAGCTGACGATAAAACGATGTTAGATGTTTGGCTACCAGTTACAGAGGCGTTGAAAGCAGGGAATCTAACAAAAGAAATTATTGACCAGGCAAAAGAACACACCAAAGACTTGGTAGCTAAAAAAGGACGAGCTTCCTATCTAGGAGAGCGTGCAATCGGACATATCGACCCGGGAGCTGCTTCCAGTGCCATTTTATTTACGTCACTACTCAATGTGATCAAAACTTCATGACCATTCCTGTAAATGGAAACAGAGGCTGAACTCGAAAAGCAATCAGTTGCTTTTTCGATTCAGCTTTTTTACAGTTGTTTCTTTTAAATAACATAGTTAAAATAAAAAAGAAAAGAGGGAACAAAATGGATTTAATGAAAGAAGACTATCAGTTATTTGACAGAGACAATTATGCATTCAAACAACTCAAAGAAATACATACACCAGATGAAGTCGAACTAATCAAACAAGAATACAAAGCACACTGGCAAAAATGGAAAGAGATCCAGCTCCAGACAGCTGCACTTTTGCCTGATACATATGGCATGAGCAAACCTAAAATCGAAAGCTGGACGAATGGCTGGAATTTACGCAGTCATTTTTGGAGTGCTTATCGACGTGAAGATCGGCAAAACGAGAATGCCTGTCTAGCAGTTTTGTTGAATCAAAAACAATACCAAATCTATTTGATGTATCAGCACTATAAAAGTGACACGAGAGAAGGAAGCGTTGAAGGATACAATCAATTGCTATCTTTACTGCAGGAATGGAGTACCCAGGTAGCGATTGAAGATTATTATATCTGGCCTCAGCCTGAAAATGAGCTGGAAGATCATTTGCCTTTATCCGTTTATTTATCAGATAAGAGCAAGCAAGAAGAGCTGCGAGAGACAATGGGCGATCGAACCTTCCAACTTGGCAAACTGTTTTTTTCTCCAAATGAATACACAAACATCGAAGAGAAAACTGCTGAGGCACTCAAAGAACTAGCGCCATTGTATCACGCGATAAAAAAGAAGTTATGAAAAAGCTGATTTGCGTTGCGTACTAAATAGATGGCATATCATCGAATCCACTGCTCTCATGATGCAACATAAACAGACACCTGCGAAAAATCATTTTTTTGCAGGTGTCTGTTTGGTTTTTCCATCAGTCAAATCAGAATAAAAATTTAAACAAATCTAAAAACATAACAGTTAACAATCTCTAAAAAACGACGATTGCTTGCGTCTCGCTCATTCTTTTGTATATGTGTTTCGAATTACATAACAGAAAAAATGAAAAAATATTCATTTCGTTATCAAACAAGGAAAAGTAAGAACAAGGCTTCTTTTTTCACTGATAAGCCTATGGTAAAATCCATTTAAAGCGTTTTCTTTACGAAGAGAAGTAAGAGGGAGCAAGTATGAAAAAAATCATTTTCAGAGGACTCATAGTTGTCATTGCACTGAGTATAGGAGGGAAAATATTGATGGATAGAAGAGAAAAAGACAACGAAGAACTGCGTACCATCCAAACCGATCTGGCAAATTATTTGTATAATCATTATGAGATTTATACAAAAGATAAGGACAAAATCGATGAAGCAGATAAGAAATACAATGGTGGTAATGGAACAATAACAGATGACGAATACTTAGAGAGTTTAAAAAATGCTAGGCAATATTTCAACATCGAAAAAATAGAATTTACAGGTTTTTCTGTAACCCCTATGAAATCTTTAGAGGTACACTTCGAAATCAATGACCTGCTTTCCCACACTGCGACATTAGGAGTAAAGTCTGCAGAAACAGGTCAGTGGATCTATAGGATTGATAGTGGTATAGAAAAACCGGGGCAAGATCATTATCTCAGTAGAAAAGACCAAGAGACCAATAGGAGCATACCCATGAATATCGTCACATTCTATGATGGGGGGATCGACTGATGGATCAGAATCGAGTTTTTTCAGAAACAGTTTATCAAGTAGAAGTAGGAAAAATTAAAAATGGTGATAGAACGGGGAAACGCAATGAATATTTAATTCTTGATACGGTAAACACCGACAAACATACGATCGGAAAAGAAAAAACACCAAAGCAAAACGGAATGCAGGCCATGGTCGTGGCTGAAATCAAGGATAAATACAAAGGCTATGATAAAGATGATTTGAAAAAGCAAGCCGACTACCCCAAATCCGTCATCAAAAAAGACCTGACTATCGCCTACGCAGGTACCAAAAGTTGGCAGGACTGGAAAACGAACATCCGAGAAGTCGGCTTCGAGGACAAACACGACAACGGCGCCTTCCAGTCGGCTTTAGCGTATGCCGATGCAATCGAAAAGACCTATTCTGTCAAAGACGGCTACACCATTTCCACGACCGGTCATTCTTTAGGTGGAGCGCAGGCAATCTATGTCGCTGTTTTAAAAGGTTATCACGGATTTACATATGCAGCGGCAGGCCCAGGCTTGAGTGAGAAGCAGCTCATGAATTATGAAGGGCAGATCATCAATCTGTATGACACTTCAGACATCGTGACTAGTGGCTGGCTGACTGGCGGGAAAGGCCAACTGCCATTTCACAGTTTCGGAATCGACAACGCCGGCTGGAAAAACTATGGACACGATCTAAATCAGTTCAATCTCGACAAAAACGGGAATTACATCGATAAATATGGCGATATCATCATCTATTCCGACCAACATGGAGGGGTCGCCCTCGAACAGACCTTACTCGCCCAGCAAATCATCAAAAACAAAGCTATGATCCGTCAAATGGAGACATATGGCGAAAAAAATCAATGGGAGAAAGATCGGATCAGTCAACTGAAAGAAGAAAACAAGTGGCTCCAGCTACAAATCAGTGCTTTCTCCAAGCTAGTGACTTGGCGGAAAAGATTCACAGCTAGCAGCGGCGGTCTGTCGACCAATGAACAGATCTATTTAGACGACCAGCAGGCGCTGATGATCATGAAACATGCGGCTTCCGTCTTCGATCAAGCGATGGAACAAGTGCTAGTCATTTACCAGCGTGGAATTCGTGATTTGGAACAGCTGTGGGCAGATGGTCTTGCGATGGTCCGCAGACAGACACCGCTTTTGTCTCAGAACGAAATGCTCGATGCTCTGCGAGAAGTCGGTTGTACAAAGCAGACGATCGTTGATGAACCTACGCAGGAATTCAGGGAAAAAATCTTCAAAATCAAGCAGCTTTCAGCAGAATTCTCTACCTTGGCAAAAGAGATCGAAGCGAAAATCAATGAGCTGGTCCAACGTGATCGAGACTTGGCACGACAATTATTTTAAAACAAGGAGTAGTGAGATGGAAAAAGAAAACCAGATTCATGAAACATACCGAAAAGAACGACTGCAGCTAGAAAATCAGGAAGATCAGCTCAGACAGATGCAAAAGAACATGCAGCAGCTGGCAGAAACGACTTATTCCAATATACGTTTTTCGGTGTGTTCCTTTGAATGCCCGAAGGATTCTTTGTATTTTGCACAAAAAGAACTCAGACGTTTAGAAGAGAGGTTCTCTCATGAATTGATGCAGAAACGAAAAAAAATCTATGATCAGCAAGATGAAGTCGAACGCCGTTATCGTGCTGATCTGCAACGATTAAACAAAAAGTAACAGGAAAGGAGATAATAAGTGATCATTCTAGAGGAAAAAATTTGGGAAGATTACCAGAAAGAGATACAAAAAATCTCAGCAAGAGCTTTAGGGATTGCGATGACTCAAGACAAAGTCACGAAATGCAAAAAGGCGAAACAAGCCGCAGAGGTGGAAGCAAGTACGGCAAAAAAAGCGGTATCCTCTGCAACGACTGGATTGGAAAAAGCAGTAAAGGGTCGTTTCGGCAAACAAGTAACAGCGGCATTTAGTAAAAAAAGCCGAATGTTAGTAAGTTTTTGAACACTGTGAATCTCGGAGGTTGTGAACTTGCCGTTTAACCCTGAGTCACAAGGAACAATTTCAAAAAATAGCTTCTCATGTTTGATGAATATCGTGACTTGTATCCGAGAAGTTGACAGGAGAACACCATTTATTCAAAAAATAGGAGTTGCGACAAGGCGTTTGTCACAGCTCCTATTTGACATAAGAGGCAATTTTCGATTTTACTTATAGATAGTATCAAAAAATGATTTTAAGGCATAAAACACTCACCGCCATTATTACCGAGAGTCTGATCCTAGTGGCCGAGGTGGCAAACGGTATGCTTTTCCATGAAATGAGTATTCTGATCGTGGTCATAAACGGCATGTGTCTGCTTACTTATCGCACAAAAAGAAAAATCTTGATACAACAATTACCCAAGTTAAACGAACAAGTAGAATAACAAACAAGGAAGAAATCCAAAGGAGGAATCTGCTATGAGACATGAAGGATTGTGTGTTTCACTCGTTCCATTATTCAATCATCTCGAGATAGAAGATCAGCAAAAAATCCACTCGTTAGTGACACACAGAAAAGTGGAAAAAGGAGAACAGCTTCTTGCGCCGAATGGAGAGTCTCAATTAGTAATCGTGGCTTCTGGAAGTATGAAAGTGTATCAATTATCTGCTAGCGGAAAGGAACAGCTTTTACGAGTAGTAGAGCCGGGCGGATATGAGGGAGAGAGCCAGTTGTTAGGCGTTCCAAATGAATCTTTATTTGGCGAAGCACTAGAAAAAACGGAAATTTGCGTATTGAGACAAAAAGATTTCTCGGAACTTTTACTGCATTATCCCGCCCTTAGTCTGAAACTTTTAGCAATCAACGCTGAGAAATTAACAAAAGTACAGCAGCAGACAACTTTTTTGATGATGGAAAAAGTAGAAGAACGAGTCGCTGTCTATCTGCTTGACTTAGCTAAAGCGACAGGGAAGGATCACTTTTTCCTACCAATGAAAATGAAAGAACTTGCTGCATTTATCGGTACGACCCCCGAAACTTTATCTAGAAAATTTAAATTATTAGAGGAGAATGGTTATGTAAAAAGAGAGAATCGGGAAGTCTGGATCATTGATAAAGAACAGTTAGAAGACATGTAAATACAAAAATGACCTCCAAATGTTGGATTTTTGATCCCAATTTGGAGGCTAGCATGAAATTGAACATGCTCTTTTTTTGTTATCCTTCCACTAAATCTCTTCTCCTATAACCGATAGCACCAAGGACGATCAGTGCAAGGCTGATACAGGATAACGTAAGGAATACGGAAAGATCGAAAGAATCGTTTGGCATCCGTGGTACCCAGCTAGGGACCGCTGTTTTGGAGAACCATTCTGGTAAATCCAAAATCCCGCCAAAGTAATTGAGCGCAAAGGAGTAAGCTAAGTAGATATAAGCAAATTTACCCATTCGAGGAAGCCATCCGAATAGAAAGCCACTCATTCCGATAAACACTAAAACAGCAGGCAGAAAGTTGAATCCGGCTTTAAGAAACAGCAATAGATCCATATCTTTCGCATCCTTCATTGATGCCAAAGCAGAAAGTCCTAGCGCACCAGAACTAATCAGAATCGACAATATAGAAAACAGGATCGCTAGTAACAGATTTGTCCAATAAAGTTGGTTCCTAGAAATTTTTGTTGCGAACAGCTGATTCATACGTCCGTGGGTTTCTTCTGTAAATAAACGATTGATGCTAGCAATTGGTAAAATAGCAGCTAGACAAATCAAGACGACCATAATCGTGCTTGTAAAGTTTTTTTCAATTGAGACGCCAGATTGGATAAACATCTGTTTCATTAAGTCGTCACTTTCTAAAAACTGTTGCATATTCCCGTAGATAGAGCCGTATGCCGCCCCCATCAAACCAAAAGTGATAAGCCAACTGATGGTCATTCCTTTATTTAGATAGAATAATAAACCACGCAAGGATAGAAGAGAACGTTTACCATACGGTTTTCCTTCACGTTCGGGGATATAGCCGGTGTTCAAGTCTCGATGTTCCTCTAAAACAAATGAACTGATTATCAAGATGAGACTGAACAAAAACAAATAAAGCAAAGGAATCCAGTTATTAGTTGTAAATGGATAGGACAAATAAGACCAGCCTAAAGGATTCCACATCGAAAGAGAGGAATCAGCTACATCTGTTATTGCTCTTAGAAGGTAAAGTCCACCTAAAAACGCTAGAGACAGACCATTCGAACTGGCTGCACTTGGCATCAGTTGTGAAGCAAACAGTGCAACAGCACTCCCCAAAATCCCCGTACTACCTACAGATAGCCCAAAAAGCCAAGCACCTTCTGCAGTGATCGAATCTGCTTGAAAAAAAATCATCGTACAGCTGATCGATATTGCTAAAAGCAAATTAATCAGAATACTTTCAGCGATGACAGCTAAAGAGTTTGCTTGACGTCCGACTCGAAAGGAACGAATAAGTTCAATCAGACCAAGCTCCTCTTTTTTTCTCGTTTGGCTCACCACATGCAAAACAGAGATCACAGCAGCAAACAAACTGCAAAAAAGCAACATTTCATTTGCATACATCGCTCCTAAAGTATACTCAGCAGCATTCGAAGCGGGAGTTGGTCCGACCATTGCTATCATTGCCGGGTTTTACATTGTTTCGTATAATCCAGCTAACCCTTGTCCTGAAGTCAATTCTTCAAACGCAGGGACAAAACCACCAGAAAAAGCAGTGACACCGACTAGCCATATCAAGATCTTTTTCCAGTCACGGCTAAGGTTTTGAGAAAAAAGGGTGGACCAGCGTGAAAATTTATCAGTCATTTCGTTTCCTCCTCATCCTTCATAGTGCCTCATGAATAAATCTTCAAGAGTCGGTGGAATAGATTCAAATTTTTTCACACCTAATTTGGAAGTTTCAGCTAAAATCTCATCGAAAGCTTCGTTGTCAGCAGCAAATTGAGCAAGGTGGCCTTTTTGCACAAAATCATGGACACCGTTCAATTGTGCTAAGTGGCTGTTATCTGCTTCTGTTTCTATAGTAATGGTCGAGCGGGTCAAATGACGCAATTCATCGAGTGTTCCTTCTTCTACGACTGTTCCCTCGCGGATGATCACGACTTTATCTGCCAGCCGTTCGACTTCACTGAGAATATGAGAAGAAAGCAGGATGGATTTGCCCTGTTCTTTCAGTTTTTCAACTTCTTCTTGAAAAATGGTTTCCATCAAGGGATCTAAACCAGAAGTAGGCTCATCAAATAAATAGAGATCCGAATCAACAGCTAAAGCAGCAATCAAGCCCACTTTTTGACGATTTCCTTTTGAATAGTTTTTTGCTTTTTTCTTAGGATCAAGAGAGAAACGTTGAATCAGTTCGTCCTTTTTTTGAGCGTTCCCTTTTCCATGAAGCTTCATGAAGAGATCGATGATCGCTCCTCCAGTCAAATTTCCCCATAAAGAGATGTCACCTGGAACATAAGAAAGACGTTCATGGATAGATAAACTATCTTCCCATACATCTTGACCAAAAATCGTTGCCGTTCCGCCGTCTTTTTTTATAATCCCTAAAAGTGTCCGAATCGTCGTGGATTTTCCAGAACCATTTGGTCCGATAAATCCAACGACTTCACCTGAATGTACGGTGAAAGAGACATCTTTTAAAGCTTCGAAACGACCAAAGCTCTTTTTCAAATGTGTGACTTTGACGATTTCTGCCATAAAAACCCCACTCCTTTTTCTTAAAATATATACTAAAAAAGATTAATCAGTTTAATAAAATGGTTTTATACCTTTTTATAAAACTTTTTTTTATATTTTAGTACATAATATTCTTTTTATAAATTTCTGTCAATGAATTCATAAACAAGGAATTGCTAGCTTGATACTTTCTCAATAGATAGTTATAATAAACCTCAGAATAAATTTGAACTATATATATTATAAAAGTTTAAAATTACGGGAGGCTCTATAAATGAACGGTTTTGAAAAGAGAGCACAAGAGAAAAAGAAAGAGATTTTACAAGCAGCTTTTGACTTGATGAACACAGACATAGGAACCGCTGGAGTGACGATGGATAAGGTAGCTGAGAGCGCTCAGGTAAGTAAAGCGACGATTTTTAAATATTTTGGCAGCAAGGAAGGGCTGATTTATGAAGTATTTTTCACATTTATGAATGATTTAGGGCAAGAAGCGAAAGCGTTGATTGCGGAAAATCTTCCATTTGAAGAAACGCTGATTGCTATGAGTGAAAATAAAATCCGCTATCTCAATCGAGTGAACAAACAATTTTATATCGATTTGATGACATACTATACAAAAAAAGAAAAAAAAGAATTTTCTGACGCGATGGATGCGTATACGCAAGAAAGTTTCAGTATCATGCTTGATCTTTTCCACCGAGGACGTAAAGAAGGAAAAGTGGATTTGAAATATTCGGATGAGTTTTTGATCCTCTATTTTCAAGCAATGGTAGAAGGAATTTCTAAGCCGGAGATATACGCAAAACTGCTTCCATATACAGCAGAATGGACAGAAGTCCTGATCAAAGGTATCGCGCCGAAGAAGAAATAAAGCATAAAAAAAGCCGAAACTGACGATAAAATGTCAGTTCGGCTTTTTTTGTTTATAAATGATGTAAAATCAAGCGGATTCGCGTGCTTCTTTGTCGTAGACCTCATGAACATTGATGAATGGATCAAGAATAGGGTTTTGTCCGTCTAAATCTGATTGGAACCGAATGCCATCAATATTGATTCGAGCATTTCGATAGAAATCCGTACCTAATTGTCCCCAAGCGGGAGTAGAAGCATCTACATTGCAGAAAATATCGAAACCTTGACTCTTCAAGTAAGCAAATTTTTGATTTTCTGCTGAATAAGGCTGCCAGTCGCTAATATCTGCACCAAATGGATAAATCAGGATATTTGTTTTTCCTAGGATAGGTGCAACTTCTTGCTGCCATAATTCATTGTCTTTTTTGACATCCTCTAATGAAGCTTGAGTCATATTCAAGTGTCCCCAGGTATGGGAAGCAAAGCTCCAACCATCTTTCTTCAACTGATCAGCCACTTTTTTAGCTTCTTCGCTCTCTTTTTTTGTTTTTTCGTTATCTCCGTATTGAGACTTGGATGTTCGATAACCTAAAACACCGTTGTAACCTGTCAGGGCCAAGGTGCCTTTTGCGCCTCGATAAGAAAAATCAGGATGTTTCTTGACAAAAGCATCGATCAGAGGAACCATGTCAAAGTCCCCAATTTCTTCCTTATCATTCTCTTTATAAACATTTTTGATTTCATTGTTATTTGATACGACTAATCGGCTAGGAAAACCGGAATTATCCATATATTCATAATAGCTGACATCATCTTGTGAAAGAATTAATGGTTTTTTTCCTTCAGGTAGCGCAAGCCCGTTAAAGGAAAGATTCCCTTGTTCGTCTTTTTGGATCAAATCATTCAAATTGACTAAAACAAAATCGTTTTGATAGAGTTGTTCGATTGAACGGTTGAATTCTTCAACAGTTACCATATAGTCTTTGTATCCTTGAGCCTGTTGAGAGTGGAAGGCTTTTTGTGGGTCCACGATCAAGCTGTGAAAAAAGACGTGAGAGATCTGAGTAGGATCAGACCAGTCAATTAGTTGTTCTTTCTCCTTTTTCAGTGTTTGAAGAAGCTGCTGTGTTTCCGCAGATCCGTTTTTACTGTTTTTCTCCAATAAAGCAATCGCTTGGTCATAATCATAGCTTTGTGCCAGATTTTTTGCTTGAGTCACTAGCTGTTGCTTATCATCCATTGGCTCTTTTGTCTTTTCTGTTATTTTTTTTTCATGAATAATCGGTTCTTTTTTTGTGTATGCTCGGATGACAAAAAAAAGACTTAAAATTAAAATAACGACAGTTAAAGCAGAAGTGGCTCCTAAAATAATTTTTTGCTTTTTTTCCATATACCTCGTCCCTTACTTTTTCATTTTTTTACTCGTCCCGTTCTTCATTGTAACGAAGAAAGAATAAGAGGAAAAGTAAAGTGACTTCTCGATAAATTGCAGAAAAAATACAGAAAAAATAGTTTCTTTTAACAATAGTTGAAAATAAAATGTTCGGGATTAGAGCGGATTCAAAAAAGAAAAAATGAGGAATTTAAAAAAAATATCTTTTTTCTGTTGACAAAGAAAAAGTTGCGCTCTATGATAGACACATATTAATAATAATAAGACGAAGATTGAAACGAAGTAGTTGTTAAAGCCAATGTTTCAGAAAGCTGGTGGTTGCTGCAAACCAGTACATGCTTTAAAGCGAATTACATTTCAGGAGTCTCTGGCAGTGATTGCCACGCGACAGCGTTAAATGTTCGAGAGGTATGTTGGATATCTAGACATACAAATTGGGTGGTACCGCGAGATTTCGTCCCTTGGCTATATGCCAAGGGACTTTTTTTATTTTCCATCCCGAAGAAATACTTAATGACGCATGCTAGCAGGTTCCTGCTTTCATAAAAAAACTACACGGAGGTCAGTAAAATGAATATTATTGATGAATTAACTTGGCGCGACGCCATTAATCAGCAAACAAACGAAGAAAGACTTCGCGAGCTCGTTGAAGAAAAGAGCATTTCACTTTATTGCGGCGTTGATCCAACTGGTGATTCGATGCATATCGGACATTTGATCCCATTTATGATGATGAAAAGATTCCAATTGGCAGGCCATCATCCATATATTCTGATTGGCGGCGGAACAGGAACAATCGGCGACCCAAGCGGCCGTAAAACAGAACGTGTGTTGCAAACGATGGAACAAGTACAACATAACGTGGATGCACTTTCCAATCAAATGAGAAAATTGTTTGGTAAAGACGCAAATATCACATTTGTGAACAACTACGACTGGTTATCAAAAATCTCTTTACTTGAATTTTTGAGAGACTACGGTAAAAACTTCAACATCAACACGATGTTAGCAAAAGATATCGTTGCCAGCCGTTTGGAAGTAGGGATCTCATTCACAGAATTCACTTACCAAATCCTGCAATCCATCGACTTTTTACATCTGCATAAAACATATGATGTACAACTACAAATCGGTGGAGCAGACCAATGGGGAAATATCACAGCTGGTTTAGACCTGATCCGAAAATTAGAAGGACCAGAAGCAGAAGCGTTCGGTTTAACGATTCCATTGATGTTGAAAGCGGACGGAACGAAATTCGGAAAAACCGCAGGCGGTGCCATTTGGCTTGATCCTAAGAAAACTTCACCATTTGAATTCTACCAATTCTGGTTGAATCAAGATGATCGTGATGTAGTGAAATACTTGAAATTCTTTACGTTCTTATCTCAAGAAGAAATTGAAGAATTAGCGAAAAAAGTAGAGACAGAACCTGAGAAACGTGAAGCACAACGCCGTTTGGCAGAAGAAGTTACAAGATTTGTGCATAGTGAAGAAGACTTGAAAGAAGCGCAAAAAATAACGCAAGCATTGTTCTCTGGAAATATTAAAGAACTAAATGCGGAAGAAATCGCGCAAGGATTCGGTAAAATGCCGAACGTTGAAATTTCAAGCACACCTGAAAATATCGTGGAGCTACTTGTTTCCACAAAAATTGAACCATCTAAACGTCAGGCACGGGAAGATGTTTCAAACGGAGCTATAAGTATTAACGGTGACCGCGTTACCGATTTAAATTTTGTCATAAATCCATCCGATGAATTCGATGGTAAGTTTGTGGTTATTCGAAAAGGTAAGAAAAATTACTTTTTGGCCAAAGTAATTGATTAGAATTTAGTAAGTTTTTGCCTTGAAAAAGGGGAATACTATTACAACATTCCAATTTTGAAACCCATCCTAAAATAGAACGCTGGTTGTCGTTAATACAATCTTTGCGAGGGAGTTTACTTTTGTAAATTCCCTCGTTTTTTTTAATTATTTCAAAAGTGCGAACAATTCGAATAATTGATACATATTAAAATACGATTAAAAAACGGTCGAAAGCTTAGTTTACAGAATAGGAGAACAGGTGTAATGTAGGGCTCGACAAAATTTAAATATTTTTTTTAGGAGGGTTTCACTATGAGTGAATCATTGTCGAAAGATCTAAACCTAAATGCCCTATTCATTGGGGACAAAGCTGAGAACGGCCAAATCTATAAAGCTTTGTTGAATGAATTGGTGGACGAACATTTAGGCTGGCGTCAAAACTACATGCCTCAAGACATGCCTATCATTACGCCAGAAGAAAAAAGCAGTGCTAGTTTTGAACACACTGTGAATAAAACAAAAGATGTTCTATCAGAAATTTCAGCGCGGATGCGTACCCATTCCGTTCCTTGGCATAATGCCGGACGCTACTGGGGTCATATGAACTCTGAAACATTGATGCCATCTTTACTAGCGTACAATTTTGCTATGCTATGGAATGGTAATAACGTTGCTTACGAATCTTCTCCTGCAACAAGCCAAATGGAAGAAGAAGTAGGCATGGAATTTGCAAAATTAATGAGCTATAAAGATGGCTGGGGACACATCGTTGCTGATGGTTCTTTAGCAAACTTAGAAGGACTTTGGTATGCCCGCAACATCAAATCATTGCCACTTGCTATGAAAGAAGTGACACCTGAACTAGTTGCTGGAAAAAGCGATTGGGAATTGATGAACTTGTCAACAGAAGAAATCATGAACTTGTTAGACAGTGTTCCAGAAAAAATCGACGAAATCAAAGCTCACTCAGCACGTAGCGGAAAACATTTAGAAAAATTAGGAAAATGGTTGGTTCCACAAACAAAACACTATTCATGGCTAAAAGCTGCCGACATCATCGGTATCGGTTTAGACCAAGTAATTCCAGTGCCAGTTGACCATAACTACCGCATGGACATCAACGAACTTGAAAAAATCGTTCGTGGTCTAGCAGCTGAAAAAACACCAATCTTAGGTGTAGTCGGTGTTGTAGGATCAACAGAAGAAGGAGCAATCGACGGTATCGATAAAATCGTTGCATTGCGTCGCGTATTAGAAAAAGACGGTATTTACTTCTACTTGCATGTAGATGCTGCTTATGGCGGATACGGCCGTGCGATTTTCTTAGACGAAGACAACAACTTCATTCCATTCGAAGATTTAAAAGATGTTCATTACAAATACAACGTCTTTACAGAAAACAAAGATTATATCTTAGAAGAAGTACACAGTGCATATAAAGCAATCGAAGAAGCAGAATCTGTAACGATCGACCCACATAAAATGGGCTATGTTCCATATTCTGCCGGTGGTATCGTCATCAAAGATATCCGCATGAGAGACGTTATCTCTTACTTCGCAACATATGTATTTGAAAAAGGTGCAGATATCCCAGCATTACTTGGAGCGTATATCTTGGAAGGTTCAAAAGCAGGGGCAACAGCAGCCAGTGTTTGGGCAGCACACCATGTCTTACCTTTGAATGTCACAGGATACGGTAAATTGATGGGTGCATCAATCGAAGGGGCACACCGTTTCTACAACTTCTTGAATGACTTGTCATTCAAAGTAGGTGACAAAGAAATCGAAGTTCATCCATTAACTTATCCAGATTTCAACATGGTAGACTACGTATTCAAAGAAAAAGGCAACGACGATTTAGTTGCGATGAATAAATTGAACCATGACGTATATGATTATTCTTCATACGTGAAAGGAAGCATTTACGGTAATGAATTCTTAACTTCACATACTGACTTTGCTATCCCAGACTATGGCAACAGCCCATTGCAATTCGTGAACCAACTAGGATTCTCAGATGAAGAATGGAACCGTGCCGGAAAAGTAACTGTATTGCGTGCCAGCGTAATGACACCATACATGAACAAAGAAGAACACTTTGAAGAATATGCTGAAAAAATCAAAGCAGCTCTTCAAGAAAAATTGGAAAAAATCTACGCAGACCAATTATTGGCAAGCGAAGCAAAATAAGCAAGGTAATCATGTTAGAAAACAGCTTGAATGCTAACTGTTTCTGACGCATGTTTGGATCTGAAGAGCAAGGGGTGACCTAAGCTCTTCGATCCCTTTGTTTTGAGGTTGTCTTTGAAGAACTCCTTCAAGCAATAGACTCAAAGAATCCCCTCAAATATTCGCTGAATTGTTTCGTTTATTGCTGAAACTACTTCAAAGACACCGTTATTTTATCCAAAAAATCAAGGAGAGTGTCAACGGTGAGTAAATCTGAAGTAAGTAAAATGGGTCTTGGGACCTTTATCGGTCTGACAATGGCACTGTGTGCAACGGTTCGGAGTATTCCTACGTTAGCCGCAGTCGGTTGGACATTGATTTTTTATTCAATTTTTGCAGTTTTGTTTTTTGCCGGTCCGATATCAATGGTTTCCGGTGAACTTTCAACGATGCTTCCTCAAGAAGGCGGTCCTCAGTTATGGGTAAAAACAGCACTGGGCAGCAAATGGGGATTTGTCGTTGCATGGCTATTATGGGTGCAAATGTTCCCAGGTATGGTAATGGTCGCTTCTACTTTAGGACCATTGTTAGGAAACACATTTGGTAATGTAGAACTTGGCAATAATCATTGGTTCGTTTTAGGTTGTATTTTAGTTATTTACTGGATCATCACGATCTTGAACTTGAAATTCGATATGGCAAAAGTCGGCGGGAACATCGGTGTATGGCTAGGGGTATATATCCCAGTAGTCATCATGTTCGTTTTAGGTGTTTTGGCAGCCTTCAAAGTCGGACTAGTCTCAAACGGCTATCTAGGTGACTTTTCATGGTCAAAAGCTTTCCCTGACTTGGAACATATTGATTCATTGAAATACTTAGCTGGTATCACATTTATTTTTGTTGGGATCGAAATGAGTTCTGTTTACATGCCTCGTTTGAAAGACGCAACAAAAAATTATACAAAAGGCGTATTTATCGCTTTGATCGGATTAGTTTTATTGAATGTCATCAATGCGATGCTTGTTGCCAATGTCGTACCAGATGGAAAAATGGAATTAGCAAATATCACGCAGCCAATCTTGATTGATTGCCAAATCCTAGGCTTACCAGAAGTGATCGGAAATATCTTCAGCTTCATGGTATTTATTGGTGTGCTTTTACAATTATCAGCTTGGGTTACTGGACCATCAAAAACAATCATCCAAGTAGCTCGTGAAGGATTCCTTCCACCAAAATTCGGATTCCATAAAGAAAACAAATACGGCGTATCTAGAAATGTCGTTCTAACACAATCAATCGTTATTTCATTATTTGCTTTGCTTTATGGTGTAATGGATGACGTAAGTGCTGTATTCTTGACACTTACAAATGCTACAACTGTTATTTATTGTATCGTGTACATTTTGATTGCTGTTTCATTGCTTAAAATGCGTAAGAAACATCCAGAATTCGAACGCCCTTACCGAATTGGTAAAAACGGAAACGGCTTAGCTTGGGTAGTCAGCTGCATGCTGATCTTCTCTATCATCGTTGTCGTATTTGCTACATTAGGTACAGCGACATTGAGTGATGCATTATTAGTAGCAGCTATCACAGTGGTCATGTTCGTTATTCCATTGATCATCAATCACTTCAAGAAAGATTCTTGGGGGATTGAGGTAGAAAAAAGTTTAGAAGAAAAATAAAAAAATAAGTCTTTCAGCCGACGATCTGTCGCTGATTTAGTAGGAGGTCCTGCCAAGTGAATAGTTTTTTCATGGCAGGGCCTTTTCATTTGAAATAGGAGATCGACGATGAATAAAAATATTTCTTTAAAAGAAAGTATCGCTGTATTGATCGTGTTGTTGGCACTCCTAGGAGTACTGATCATCGGATTCCAACTCTCGCCACATATCCCGATCCTTGCAGCTTTCATGTGCTTGTTGTTTTATGGCAGATTTAAAAAGTTCTCATGGGATGAGATCCATGACGGGATCGTCAAAGGAATCACTCCGGGGATCATCCCAATCCTGATTTTTCTTTTGATTGGCGTCTTGGTTGCCTCTTGGATTCTATCTGGAACCATCCCTACGATCATGGTTTATGGTTTCAAACTTGTCTCTGTACGTTTCTTTTTGCCGACAGCATTTCTTGTTTGTGCAATTGTCGGAGTGACAGTCGGCAGTTCATTTACAACGATTTCGACGATTGGGATTGCTTTTTTGGGAATCGGACATTTGCTTGGATTCAACGATGCAATGACTACAGGTGCGGTCGTTTCTGGTGCATTTTTAGGGAATAACTGCTCGCCTTTATCGGATACGACGAACTTGGCAGCTGGTATCGGTGGAGTCAATCTATTCGAACATATCGCTGGTATGCGTTATACGGATTTTCCGGCATTCGTCCTTTCGTTGCTTTTTTATACGATATTAGGACAGAACAGTCATTCAGCCGACCTAGCCAGTATCAATGAAATGATCCAAAATATGAAAGCAAGCTTTTGGATCTCTCCTTGGACATTGATTCCGTTAGTTATTTTATTTGGCGGGTCAATCAAAAAAATTCCAGCTATCCCTACATTATTAGCAGGATCGACAGCCGCCCTCGTTCTTTCCTTTATCCATGAGAAAAGTTTGACAATTGGAAAAGCAGCAGACATCTTGATGAATGGTTATGTCGCGCATACACCTGATCCTAAGCTAGATGAACTGCTTTCTCGAGGCGGTATCATGAGTATGTTGGGCTCAGCCAGTTTGATTTTACTGGCATTGGCATTAGGTGGTTTATTGATCAAATATTTGATTGTTGAGACCATCGTGCAAGAATTAAAAGAAAAGATGGATCGACCTTCTCGTTTAGTCGGGTTTACTGCCTTGAGTTGTATCGGAGTCAATCTGATCGTTGGAGAGCAGTACTTGTCCATCATTCTTCCAGGAGAAACATTCAAACGCTCCTTTGATGAGGTTGGCTTATCAAAAAACTATTTGACACGGACGCTAGCAGATTCAGGAGCAACCGTCAATTCTCTTGTACCGTGGGGAGTTAGCGGCACATTCATTATGGGGACGATGAAAGTTAGCGCGTTGCATTACTTGCCATTCGCTTTTTTCTCGATCCTTGCTCCTGTCTTTACAATAATAGGCGGTTTTTTATTGAATCGCCGACATGTGAAAAATTGAAGAAAAGATCAAAAGGTTGTGACTATTTTTGTCACAGCCTTTTTTGCGAAACTAGCGATTTATACGATTGAAAACTATCTTTTCTTCAAAAAGAAATAATAGGAATAGAAGCTTTGATAGTTGCGATAAAATAAAAATGGATAGATAAAATTCGAGAGAAACATGTATTGACGTAGCAGATGAAAGGGGTAGATTTGTTAGTGTATCAGGAGTGCCGTTAGAAGAACAAAAGGAGAGAGAAGATGGAACTATTAGAAAAAGAAAGTATTGATTTTTATTTGGAACGTAATCGAATCCCATTCACTTATGCTTTTTTCAAGGAAGAAGAATATGACGGGCTAAATAGTCATCAGGAGGCAGTTTTAGAATTTCTTAATTGCTCAAGTAGACTACAAGCTTGCTGGTTATGGCGAATCGGTGATTCTATTGAAAAAGGAACGATGGTTTCTAAAAAAACATACGCACAAAAATTTTATGAATTCAGAGAAGAAAAAATCAACTATACGGATATCCGTTTTTTTGACAAGATGAAAGAGTATCCTATTTATGTGAATAAAGAAATGATGAAGGCGAAAAGAGTCACCCCTAAAGCATTATGGGATGAGGATGGTATCTATCGGACTTCTTTTCTTAATGCGCCTCAAGGAGCGGCAGGAACGGAAGAA